>NZ_JBOZRT010000011.1:0-64787 GCF_050789165.1 Azospirillum sp. | reverse complement strand
GGGAGAGGGAGGGAGGCTGAATGCTCGAACTCACACTCCAGGCACTGTTCTCCGGCCTGCTGGCCGGCGGCTACTACGCCACCGTGGCGGTGGGGCTGGCGCTGGTGTTCGGCACCATGCGCGTCATCAACCTCGCGCACGGCGAGCTGGTGCTGCTCGCCGCCTACATCGCCTACGCGGGCGAGTCCCGGTACGGGCTGAACCCGGTTCTGTGCATTCCCTTCGCCCTGGTGGTGGTGTGCGCCAGCGCCGCCATCGTCTACGCGCTGCTCGCGCGCATCGAGCAGGACCGGGAGATGAACTCCCTCATCCTCACCTTCGGGCTGGGCGTCATCCTGACCAACCTGATCCTGATGACCTGGGCGGCGGACATCCACTCCACCACCAACGCCTGGATGCTCGACAGCTTCATCCTGGCGGACACGCTGTTCGCCATGCGCTCGGAGGTGGTGTTCTTCGTCGCCGGCCTGGCGCTGATGGCCGCCGTGCACCTGTGGCTCAGCCGGTCCTGGCAGGGCCGCGCGGTGCGGGCGCTGTCCTCCAACCGCAACGCCGCCAAGCTGATGGGCGTCGATCCGCGCCGCACCGAGGTGCTGTCCTTCCTGGTGGCCGGCGCGCTGTCCACCTTCGCCGGGATCGCCATCTACACCGGCAAGACGATCTATCCCGCGCTCGGCCACGTGATGACGGTGAAGGCCTTCATCATCACCGTGCTGGCCGGCATGGGCTCGATCCCCGGCGTGCTGGTTGGCGCCATCATGATCGGCGTCATCGAATCCTTCACCGTCACCTTCGCCGCCGCCTCGCTGCAGGAGCTGGCCGGCATGGTACTGTTCCTGGTCGTGCTGTTCGTCGCCCCCTCGGGCCTGTTCGGCGGCAAGAAGGCGCTCCCCCGATGACCCCGCGCGTCCTCGTGCCGGTGCTGGTCGCCGCCTATCTGGTGGTGCCGCTGGCGTTCCAGTCGAACGGCTACCTGCTCGGCCTCATCGTCGCGGCGCTGACCATCGCCGGGATCGCGGTGGCGTGGGCGCTGCTCGGCAACCTGGGCGGCATGGTCAGCTTCGGGCACGCGGCGTTCTTCGGGGTGGGCTCCTACGTCTCGGCGGTGCTCACCATGAAGGCGGGCGTGCCGGTGTTCGCCGGGCTGCTGATGGGCGGCGTCGGCGCGGCGGTGGCGTCCGTCGCCACCATGCCGGCGCTGCGCCTCAAGGGGCCGTACTTCGCGCTCGCCATCCTCGCCTACGCGCACATCTTCCAGATCCTGGCGGTGCAGATGGAGGGGGTGACCGGCGGCGCCGGCGGCCTGCTGTCGATCCCGCGCTTCCCCAGCGTGGCCGGCATCGACTTCGGTACGAAGCTCGGCGGCTACTTCGTCATCGTCACCATCGTGATCCTGGCGGCGCTCGCCTACGACGCGATCCGCCGCTCCACCTGGGGGTTGGCGCTGAAGGCCATGCACGACAGCGAGCTGGCGACCCGCGTCATCGGCGTGCCGAGCACGCACCTGAAGGCCGTCATGCTGGTGGTCTCCGCCTTCATCACCGGCGTGGTCGGCGCCTTCAACGCGCACTTCATCAACTTCCTGGAGCCGGACTACGCGTTTTCCGGTTCCTGGACGGTGCTTCCCATCGCCGCGGCGATCTTCGGCGGCTACCGCACGGTGTGGGGGCCGGTGCTGGGGGCGCTGGTCATCTACCTGTTCGACCAACTGCTGTTCAAGGAGGTGCTGCCGCACGGCCACCAGCTGGTGCTGGGGGCGCTGATGGCCGGCATGGTGCTGTGGAGCCCCGGCGGCCTCGTGCCCGTCCTGCTCCGCCGCCGCAAGGGAGGGCGCGCGCATGCTCACGCTTGATCAGGTGCAGGTCAGCTTCGGCGGCGTCACCGCGCTGCGCGGCGTCACGCTGCAGGTGGGGGAGGGCGAAACGGTCGGCCTCGTCGGCCCGAACGGGGCGGGCAAGACGACGCTGTTCAACGTCATCTCCGGCGTGGTGCACCCGGTGTCCGGTTCGCTGTCGTTCCGCGGCAAGCCGCTGCTGAGGGAGCCGGAGTGGAAGCGCGCCCGCCTCGGCATCGGCCGCAGCTTCCAGATTCCCCGCCCGCTGCACCACTGCACGGTGCGCGAGAACCTGATCGTCGCCCAGCGCTTCGGCGCCGGAAAGGCCGATCCCCGGCGCATCGACGAGATCCTCGACCTGCTGAAGCTGGCCCACAAGGCCGACCGCGACGCGGTCACCGAGCTGGCGCTGACCGAGCACAAGGCGCTGGAGGTCGGCAAGGCGCTCGCCACCGACCCGGCGCTGCTGCTGCTCGACGAGGTGCTGGCCGGGCTGGAGACCGCCGGCAAGCGCGCCTTCATGCAGACGCTGGGCGAGGTGCGCGACCGCTTCAACCTCGCCATGATCGTCATCGAGCACGATATCCCGACCATCTCGACGCTGTGCCCGCGCGTGGTGGTGCTGAACTTCGGCGAGCTGATCGCCGACGGCACGCCCGAGACGGTCTTCCGCGACGCCGAAGTCATCAGGAGCTACACCGGTGAAGCCGCTGCTTGAAGTGGATCGCGTGCGCGCCGGCTACGGCGCCATCAACGTGCTGTGGGAGGTGTCGCTGACCGTCGCGGCGGGGGAGACGACGGTGATCGTCGGCCCGAACGGCGCCGGCAAGACGACGCTGCTGCGCGCGCTGATGGGGCTGGTGCCGGTGCAGGGCGGCGACGTGCGCCTGGACGGCGCCAGCATCCGCAACCGCCGCACCTGGGACAGCGTCGCCGACGGGCTGGTGATGATCCCCGAGGGCCGCATGATCTTCCCCGACATGTCGGTGGAGGACAATTTGATGATGGGCGCCTTCCCGCGGACGTGCCGGAAGGGCTGGAAGGCCAACCTGGCGATGGTCTTCGACCTGTTCCCGCGCCTGAAGGAGCGGCGCGGCCAGCTGGCCGGCACGCTGTCGGGCGGCGAGGCGCAGATGCTCGCCATGGGGCGCGGGCTGATGGAGCAGCCGCGCCTCTGCCTGATCGACGAGCCGTCGCTGGGCTTGGCGCCGGTCGTCGTCGATGAGATCTTCCGCATCCTGGTGCGGCTCAAGGAGGAGGGGTTGACCATCGTGCTGGTCGAGCAGAACACGAACCGCGCGCTGAAGATCGCCGATCAGGTCTACCTGATGCAGTCCGGCCGCGTCGCGCTGTCCGAACGCGGCGAGCGCGTCGACCTGGAGCGCCTGCACGCGCTGTACTTCGCCCACGAGGCCGCGGAATGAGCGGGCCGGAGCTGCCGCACGACCACCTGCTCGACGGCGAGCCGCTGTCCGGCTTCCAGGAGCTGCTGGGCTACCGCCTCGTGCGCTGGGAGGAGGGGATGGCGGAGATGGAACTGCGCATCGAGCGCCGTCACCTGAACCGCGCCGGGGTGGTGCACGGCGGCGTGCTGACGACGATGCTCGACACCTCCATGGGCTTCTCGGCGACCTTCTGCCCGTTTCCCGGGCGGGTGCGGCGGGTGGTGACGCTGTCGCTGTCCACCAGCTTCCTCGGTCAGGCGCGGCACGGCACGCTGGTGGCGAGCGGGCGGCTGCGCGGCGGCGGGCGCAAGATCGTGTCGTGCACCGGCGAGGTGCGCCTGCGCGAGACCGGCGCGGTGCTGGCCGCCGCCGAGGGCATGTTCAAGTACCGCACCGGCAGCGAGCACCCGGAGGGCGTCGAGCTGCACGGCGGCTGAGCCGCGTCAGCGGCAGATGCCGGCCTGGGCGCGCAGTCCGGCGGCGATGCTGCGGATGACCTCCTCGGCCTGCAGCCGCTCGCCGTGCAGCGTGACCACCAGCAGCACCGCGGCGGCCAGCAGCGCGCCGGCCCGGTGCGACCGCACGGCGATGGGCGGCAGCGTGCGGTACCGGCGGGCGAACACCGCAAGCGTGACGACGCCGACGAGCAGGCCGACCGCCACTTCCGGCGCCGTGTGGGAATTGAGCAGGATCCGCGTCGCCGCCACGCCGGCGACGACCGTGGCCGGCACCGCCAGGGCCAGCCAGCGCCCGATGCCCTGGAGATGCCGCGCCAGGATGATCCCGGCGGAGCCGTAGACCATGGTGGCGAAGGCGGCGTGGCCGCTGGGGCTGACCAGGGAGGGGCCGGTCAGCGCCGCCTCGCACGCGTAGCCGAGCAGCTTGAGCGCCGCCAGGATCGCCAAACCCGGCACCAGCGTGCCCAGCCAGATGAGCGCCGCCGTGGCCGACTGCTGCGACCACAGCACCATCGCGAGCACCAGCGCCAGCGGCAGCATCAGCGCGCTGTCGCCGAGATCGGTGACCACGGTCAGGAGGGCGGGATCCATCCTCCTTTATGGGTGCGGGGCCGGCTTCCCGGCAAGCGACAAAGAGCCGCGCCTTATGTCGCGGCTCTCAGCCCAAGGTATGGGCATTATGCTCTTGTTGGAGGCATCTGACGAAATTACTATGCACACACATCCAACAGAGGATTCCCGTGGGGAGGTCGCCATGTGTGCCGGCGTCGAAGGCTGCTTCCTGATCCGCGCCTACCAGCAGAATTTGCGGAAGCACGGGCACGAGATGGCCGTGAGCGCCGCCGCGCGCCTCTATCAGCGCACGAACGCCGCGGCCTCCGACGAGGAGGCGGTGGAGTTCGTCACCCGCTTCATCACCCCCACCGCCGCGGTGGCGGACTGCTCCGCCTGCAGCCACGCCGCGTGATGCGCGCACGCTCGGAGTTCCCGAGCACCCCGCTTTGGTATCGTTCTTGCTGGAGGTCGGCCGTATAGGGGCTGCGCCCTGCCGGCAAGACGAGGCGTGTTTTCGTGCGAGTTCTCCTGGTCGACGACGATCCCGACCGTGCGGCGGTGGTGCGGGACAGCCTGTGCCAGATGGGGGCCGAGATCGCCGCGCAGATCGGGCTGGCCGCCGACCTGCGCGCCGCCATCGCGCGCACCACGCCCGACCTCATCGTCGTCGACCTCGACTGCCCGTACCGCGACTATCTCGAAGACCTCATGCAGATCAACCGCGAGAACCCGCGGCCGATCGCCATGTTCGTCGGCGAGGAGGACCGCGCGCTGATGGCCCAGGGCGTCCAGGCGGGGGTGAGCGTCTACGCGGTGGACGGCTTGAGCCCGAAGCTGGTGCGTTCGGTCATGGAGACGGTGCTCGGCCACTTCCACCGCTTCCGCCAGCTCAACGAGGAACTGGAGAAGTCGCGCACGGCGCTGTCCGACCGCAAGCAGGTGGACCGCGCCAAGGGCCTGCTGATGACCCACCGGGGCTTGAGCGAGGACGAGGCCTACCGCTACCTGCGCAAGCTGGCCATGGACCAGAACAAGCGCCTGGCGGAGATCGCCGAGACGGTGATCGCGATGGCCGATCTGCTGAAGCGATAAGTGGCTGGTGGCGTGCCTGCGCCGGGCCCCCATCCCATCCTTCCCCCACTTCGCGGGGGAAGGGGCAGCGCGGCGGAGTCCCCTCCCCCGCGACGTGGGGGAGGGGCAGGGTGGGGGCCCGGCACAAGCACGCCACATGCCTAAAAAATAATCTCTCAAGTGCTTTGCTTAAAACATCGTCACGCATGCCGCATCATGGGGCAGAGTCGCTGCCCTGAAAACATGAGCGTGACAGTCGGTCAATCAATCAACTGATTGAAAGCGCTGGTCTTTGTGCGTCGCAACGCAACTGGCACACCCTTTGCTAAACCGGTCTTGCTGGCTCCGGCAACGACGTCGGGGCGCACCTCGGGTGAAGCGCCAACGACGGCGCGAAGCCCTTCGAGAGACACAAGTCCGGGCCAAGGGCGGCCCGGCACCGGGACAACGGCGTCCGAATGGTAAGCGGCCTCCTGCGCTGCTCACCGTTTGGGCGCCTTTTTGTTTGCCTCGAATTTGTGCGGAAGGTCGGTATGACGGGATCACTGGAGCTGAACCGGGTGACGCTGGGCTTCGTGCCGCTGACGGACTGCGCGCCGCTGGTCATGGCGCTCGACAAGGGCTTCTTCGCCAGGCACGGCCTGTCGGTCACGCTGTCCCGCGAGGCGTCCTGGGCCAACATCCGCGACAAGGTGGCGGTCGGCCTGCTCGACGGCGCGCAGATGCCGGCCGGCATGCCGCTGGCCGCCACCGGCGGGGTGGGGCGGGTCAACGTGCCGATGCTGACCGGCGTGGCGCTCGGCCTGAACGGCAACGCCATCACGGTGTCGGAGACGCTGTTCCGCCAGATGGAGGCGGCCGATCCGGCCGCCGTGGCGCGGCGCCCCGCCGACGCCCGCGCGCTGAAGCCGGTGATCGCCGCCCGCCGCGAGGCCGGCCGGCCGAAGCTGACCTTCGGCGTCGTGCTGGCGGTGTCCAGCCACGCCTACCAGCTGCGCACCTGGCTGGCGGCGGCGGGCATCGACCCGGACCGCGACGTGCAGCTGGTGGTCGTCCCGCCGCCGCACATGGTCGGCAGCCTGAAGGCCGGCGAGATCGACGGCTACTGCGTCGGCGAGCCGTGGAACACCCAGGCGGTGCACGAGGGCATCGGCCGCATCGTCGTCACCGGCTACGAGCTGTGGAACAACAGCCCGGAGAAGGTGCTGGGCGTCACCGCCGCCTGGGCCGCCGCCAACCCGAACGCCCACCGCGCGCTGATCCGCGCGCTGATCGAGACGGCGCGCTGGCTCGACGTGCCGGCCAACCGCGAGGAGACGGCGGCCACGCTGTCCCGCGTCGTCGGCGTGCCGGAGGCGGTGCTGCGCGCCTCGCTCACCGGCAGCGTGCAGGAGGCGCCCGGCGCCCCGGCGCGGCCGCTGCCGGACTTCATCGTCTTCCACCGCTACGCCGCCACCTTCCCGTGGCGCTCGCACGCGCTGTGGTTCCTGGCGCAGATGGTGCGCTGGGGGCAGCTGCCGGCCGGCGCCGACCTTGCCGGGATCGCCGCGTCGGTCTACCGCGCCGACCTCCATCGCGCCGCCGCGGCCGAACTGGGCGAGCCGGTGCCGCTGACCGACGGCAAGCCTGAGGGCGCGCACGCCGGCCCCTGGACGCTGACCGACGCCACCTCGCCCATCGCCATGGGCGCCGACCGCTTCTTCGAAGGCCGCCGCTTCGACCCGGCCGATCCCCTCGGCGGCGTGCCGAGCCGCTCCTTCGTGCCCGCCTGATCCCAAAAGAGCCAGCCCCCTCCCTGGAATGGATGAGCCCCCCATGAGCGAGACCAAGAGCGATATCAAGTCTGCCCCCGTTCTCCCCGCGCTCACCCGCCGCAGCCTGCTGGCCGGGACCGCCGCGACCCTCGCCGCCGCGCGCGCCGCGTTCCCTTCGGGCGTCTGGGCCGCCGGCGCCGACGCGCCCGAGACCAGCAAGGCGGTCTTCGGCTTCATCGCGCTGACCGATTCCGCGCCGCTGATCGTCGCCAAGGAGAAGGGCTTCTTCGCCAAGCACGGCCTGAAGGACGCCGACGTGCAGAAGCAGGCGTCCTGGGGCACCACCCGCGACAACATCGAGCTGGGCTCGGCCAACGGCGGCATCGACGGCGCGCACATCCTGACGCCGATGCCCTACCTGATCAGCACCGGCAAGGTGACCAAGAACAGCCAGAAAGTGCCGATGTACATTCTGGCCCGGCTCAACACCAACGGTCAGTGCATCTCGGTCTCCAACCGCTACAAGGCGGCGGGCGTCACCACCGATGCCAGGACGCTCAAGGCCGCCTTCGCCGACATGCGGAAGGCCGGCAAGGAGGTCAAGTGCGCCATGACCTTCCCCGGCGGCACCCACGACCTGTGGATCCGCTACTGGCTCGCGTCCAACGGCATCGACCCGGACAAGGACGTCTCCACCATCGTCGTGCCGCCGCCGCAGATGGTCGCCAACATGAAGGTCGACACCATGGAGGCCTTCTGCGTTGGCGAGCCGTGGAACGCCCAGCTGGTCCACCAGAACATCGGCTTCACCGCGCTGACCACCGGCGAGCTGTGGGCCAACCACCCGGAGAAGGCGCTGGGCATGCGCGCCGACTGGGTGGACAGGAACCCCAACGCCGCCAAAGCGGTGGTGATGGCGGTGCAGGAAGCCGCGATGTGGTGCGACAAGGCCGAGAACAAGGCCGAAATGTGCCAGATCCTCGCCAAGCGTGAGTGGTTCAAGGTGCCGGTGGAGGACATCCTGACCCGCTCGCAGGGCACCATCGACTACGGCACCGGCCGGGTGGTGAAGGACAGCCCGCACATCATGAAGTACTGGAGCGACTTCGCCTCCTACCCCTTCAAGAGCCACGACGCCTGGTTCCTCACCGAGAACGTCCGCTGGGGCTACCAGCCGGCCGACCTCGACATCCGGAAGACGGTGGACGCGGTCAACCGCGAGGACCTCTGGCGCGCCGCCGCCAAGACGCTGGGCGTGGCCGACGCGCAGGTCCCGACCTCGACCTCGCGCGGGCCCGAGACCTTCTTCGACGGCAAGGTCTTCGACCCGGAGAACCCGACCACCTACCTCGCCAGCCTCGACATCCGGCGCGTGTGACGTCTCCGCGCTGGGCCCCCCTCCCAGCCTCCCCCACTGCGCGGGGGGAGGAGTCAAGCCCTCCCCCGCGAAGTGGGGGAGGGTTGGGTGGGGGCCCAGCGCCAGAACTTCCCACCCGCACCGATCGCTACAGGAGCCCCCATGACGGCCCTCACCGAAACCCACCGCACCGCCGCGCCGTCCGCGCGTTTCGCCAACCTGATCCCCGCCACCGTCGCTTGGGCACGCGACGCGGTCGCCAACACGCTGCCGCCGCTGGTGGCGCTGGCCATCCTCGTCGGCGTCTGGCAGCTGCTGTGCATGGGCGCCGGGGCCTCGCTGCCGGCACCCTCCAAGGTGGTGACCGACACCTGGGAGCTGATCTCCAACCCGTTCTTCGACCATGGCGGCACCGACAAGGGCCTGTTCTGGCACCTCGCCGCGTCGCTGAAGCGCGTCGCCGTCGGCTTTTCGCTGGCCGCCGTCGCCGGCGTGCTGCTGGGCGTGCTGATCGGCCAGTCGAGCCTCGCCTACCGCGGGCTCGACCCGATCTTTCAGGTGCTGCGCACGGTGCCGCCGCTGGCGTGGCTGCCGATCTCGCTGGCCGCCTTCCGCAACGCCGACCCCTCGGCCATCTTCGTGATCTTCATCACCGCGGTGTGGCCGATCATCCTCAACACCGCCGTCGGCATCCGGCAGATCCCGCAGGACTACCGCAACGTCGCGCGCGTCATCCGCCTCTCCGGGCCCGAGTACTTCTTCAAGATCATGCTGCCGGCCACCGTGCCCTACATGTTCACCGGCCTGAAGATCGGCATCGGCCTGTCCTGGCTGGCCATCGTCGCGGCCGAGATGCTGATCGGCGGCGTCGGCATCGGCTTCTTCATCTGGGACGCGTGGAACAGCTCGCTGATGAGCGAGATCATCCTCGCCCTGGTCTACGTCGGCGTCGTCGGCTTCCTGCTCGACCGCCTCATCGGCTTCATCGCAGGCCGCATTTCCGGCCCCAAGGCCCGTTCGTAAGGAGGACCAGCCGATGCACGCCTACCTCTCCCTCGAGAACGTCGGCATGGAGTTCACCCGCGGCAACACCAAGTCGGTGGTGCTCAAGGACGTGGGCCTGAAGATCGACCGCGGCGAGTTCATCTCCATCATCGGCCACTCCGGCTGCGGCAAGTCCACGGTGCTGAACATCGTGGCCGGTCTGCTGCGCTGCACGACCGGCGGCGTGCTGCTGGAGAACCGCGAGGTGGACAGCCCCGGCCCCGACCGCGCGGTGGTGTTCCAGAACCATTCGCTGCTGCCCTGGCTGACCGTCTACGACAACGTCCGCCTCGGCGTGGACAAGGTGTTCGGCCGCAGCAAGAGCAAGGCCGAGCGGCACGAGTGGACGCTGCGCAACCTGTCGCTGGTCCACATGGACCACGCCATAAGCAAGTACCCGGAGGAGATCTCCGGCGGCATGAAGCAGCGCGTCGGCATCGCCCGCGCGCTGGCCATGGAGCCGAAGGTGTTGCTGATGGACGAGCCGTTCGGCGCCCTCGACGCGCTGACCCGTGCGCACCTGCAGGACAGCCTGATGGAGATCCAGACCACGCTGGGCAACACGGTGATCATGATCACCCACGACGTGGACGAGGCGGTGCTGCTCTCCGACCGCATCGTGATGATGACCAACGGCCCGGCCGCCACCATCGGCCAGGTGCTCGACGTGCCGCTGAAGCGCCCGCGCCGCCGGCTCGAGCTGGCCGAGGACCCGACCTACGTGCACTGCCGCGGCGAGGTGCTGCGCTTCCTCTACGAGCGCCACCGCCACGTCGAAGCCGCGTAGTCGGCATTTGCCCCCACCCCATCCCTCCCCCGCTTCGCAGGGGAGGGGGCAGAGCGGCGGAGTTCCCTCCCCTGCAAAGCGGGGGAGGGTCAGGGTGGGGGCAATACGGCCGCATAGCGATACCCCTTCGCCCCAGAGGCCCGAAGCATGACCAAAGAACGTCTCGTCGTCATCGGCAACGGCATGGCCGGCATCCGCACGGTGGAGGAGCTGCTGCTCCGCACCCCCGGCCGCTACGACATCACGGTGTTCGGCGCCGAGCCGCACCCGAACTACAACCGCATCATGCTCTCGCCGGTGCTGGCCGGGGAGAAGTCGTTCGAGCAGATCATCCTCAACGACCGCGCGTGGTACGAGGCCAACGGCATTACGCTGCACACCGGCGACCGCATCGAGAGCATCGACCGCGCGGCGAAGACCGTCACCTCGGTTGGCGGAAAAATCGTCCCGTACGATAAGCTGCTGCTCGCCATCGGCTCCAACCCGGTGGTGCTGCCGATCCCCGGCAAGGACCTGCCCGGCGTCATCGGCTTCCGCGATCTCTCCGATGTCGAGGCCATGGTCGCCGCGGCGAAGACCGGCACCCACGCGGTGGTGATCGGCGGCGGCCTGCTCGGCCTGGAGGCCGCCAACGGCCTCGCGCGGAACGGCATGGAGGTCACCGTCCTCCACCTCATGGGCACGATCATGGAGCGCCAGCTCGACGAGGCGGCCGGCTGGCTGCTGCAGGCGGAGCTGGAGGGGCGCGGCATCAAAATCATCACCAAGGCGCAGACCGAGGCGATCCTCGGCGACGGCAAGGTGGAGACGGTCAAGCTCGCCGACGGGCGCGAGCTGGACGCCGACCTCGTGGTCATGGCGGTGGGCATCCGGCCGAACACCGCGCTGGGCCAACTGGCGGGTCTGGAGGTCAACCGCGGCATCGTGGTGGACGACCGCATGGTCACCTCCGACCCCGACATCCTGGCGGTCGGCGAGTGCGTCGAGCACCGCGGCCAGACCTACGGCCTCGTGGCGCCGCTGTGGGACATGGCGAAGGTGTGCGCCGACCATCTGGCGGGCGTGGCGAACAGCGCCTACACCGGCACCGTCTCGGCGACGCGCCTCAAGGTGACGGGGGTCGAGCTGTACTCGGCCGGCACCTTCGGCGACGCCGGCACCGAGGATATCGTGTTCCGCGACGGCGCGCGCGGTGTCTACAAGCGCATCGTGCTGCGCGACAACCGGATCGTCGGCACGGTCTTGTACGGCGACACCAAGGATGGCCCCTGGTACTTCCAGCTCCTCAGGGACGCCGAGGACATCGCCTCCTTGCGTGACACGCTGATCTTCGGCCAGGGGGCGCGCGCGCAGGCGCAGGACCCTTTCGCGGCCGTCGCCGCGCTGCCTGACACGGCGGAGATCTGCGGCTGCAACGGCGTCAACAAGGGCACGGTGGTCGCCGCCATCCGCGACAAGGGCTGCTGCTCGGTCGAGGACATCCGCACCCACACCAAGGCGTCGGCCTCCTGCGGCGGCTGCACCGGGCTGGTGGAGAAGCTGCTGGCCTGCACGCTGGGCGACGGCTACCAGGCGCAGACGGGTCCCAAGCCCATGTGCAAGTGCACGCACCTCGCCCACGACGACGTGCGCCGGCTGATCGTCATCGACAAGCTGAAGTCGATCCCCGCCGTCATGCAGGCGCTGGAGTGGACGACCGCCGAGGGCTGCGCCTCGTGCCGGCCGGCGCTGAACTACTACCTGATGTGCGCGTGGCCGGGCGAGTACAAGGACGACAACCAGTCCCGCTTCATCAACGAGCGCGTCCACGCCAACATCCAGAAGGACGGCACCTACTCGGTCGTGCCGCGCATGTGGGGCGGCCTGACCAACGCGGCGGAGCTGCGCGCCATCGCCGACGTGGTGGAGCGGTTCCAGATCCCCACCGTCAAGGTCACCGGCGGCCAGCGCATCGACCTGCTGGGCGTGAAGAAGGAGGACCTGCCGGCGGTGTGGTCCGACCTCAACAAGGCCGGCATGGTGTCGGGCCACGCCTACGCCAAGGGCCTGCGCACGGTGAAGACCTGTGTGGGCTCGGAGTGGTGCCGCTTCGGCACGCAGGCCTCCATGTCCATGGGCGTCAAGCTGGAGAAGATGACCTGGGGCACCTGGACGCCGCACAAGTTCAAGATGGCGGTGTCCGGCTGCCCACGGAACTGCGCCGAGGCGACCATCAAGGACTTCGGAATCGTCGCGGTGGACAGCGGTTTTGAGCTGCACGTCGGCGGCAACGGCGGCCTGCACGTGCGCGCTACCGACCTCTTGATGAAGGTCGAGACCGAGGAGGAGGTGCTGGAGGTCTGCGGCGCCTTCCTGCAGCTCTACCGCGAGGAGGCGCGCTACCTGGAGCGCACCGCGCCGTGGATCGAGCGCGTCGGCATCGACTACGTCCGCGCCCGCATGGAGGACGTGGAGGTGCGCGAGGCCCTGCACCAGCGCTTCCTGTACAGCCAGAAGTTCGAGCAGATCGACCCCTGGGCCGAGCGCGCCTCGGGCGCCGTGGACAACCACGAGTTCGCGCCGCTCGCCACCCTCGTCCCTCTCGCCGCGGAGTGACACCGATGAACGCCATGCTTCCGCAGTCCTGGGTCGCCGTCGGCCGCGTCACCGACATCCCCCGCCGGGGTGCCCGCGTCGTCAAGGCGCCGGGCGGCGACATCGCCGTCTTCCGCACCGGCGCCGACGAGGTCTACGCCCTGCGCGACCGCTGCCCGCACGGCAACGGCCCGCTGTCCAACGGCATCGTGCACGACCGCAAGGTGACCTGTCCGCTGCACGGCATGGTCTTCGACCTGACCGACGGCACGTCGGTCGGACCGGACGCCTGCCAGGCGCGCACCGTCCCCGTGCGCGTCGTCGCCGGGGTGATCGAACTGGCCCGTCCGCTGGAAGGGGAGTGACGCCGTTGGCAGAGCCCGTGCGCACCACCTGCCCCTATTGCGGCGTCGGCTGCGGCGTGCTGGCCGAGGCCGGCGCGGACGGCACCGTCGCGGTGCGGGGCGACCCCGACCACCCCGCCAACCGCGGCCGGTTGTGCTCCAAGGGCATGGCGCTCGGCGAGACGCTGGGCCTGCACGGGCGCCTGCTGACGCCGGAGGTGAACGGGCGGGCGGTGGACTGGGACACCGCGCTGGACACCGTGGCGGCGGGCTTCCGCGCGGCCATCGAGCGGCACGGGCCGGACTCCGTCGCCTTCTACATCTCCGGCCAGCTGCTGACCGAGGACTACTACGCGGTCAACAAGCTGATGAAGGGCTTCGTCGGCTCGGCCAACGTCGACACCAACTCGCGCCTGTGCATGGCCTCCACGGTGGCCGGCCACAAGCGCGCCTTCGGCGCCGATGTGGTGCCCGGCTGCTACGAGGATCTCGACACCTGCGACCTCGCGGTGCTGGTCGGCTCCAACGCCGCGTGGTGCCACCCGATCCTGCACCGCCGGCTGGAGGCGGCGCGCGCCCGCGGCGCGCGCATCGTCGTCATCGACCCGCGCCGCACCGCGACCTGCGATTCCGCCGACCTGCACCTGGCCCTGCGGCCGGGCAGCGACGTGCTGCTGTTCAACGGCCTGCTGGCGCACCTCGTGCGCAGCGGCGCCATCGACGGCGAGTTCCTCTCCGCGTACACCAAGGGCTTCGCCGACGCCCTGGCGGCGGCCGAGCGCGACGCGCCGGACCTCGACGCGGTGGCCGCCGGCTGCGGGCTGCGCGCCACCGACGTGGCCCGCTTCTTCCGCTGGTTCGCCGCCACCGAGCGCACCGTCACCCTGTTCTCGCAGGGCGTCAACCAGTCCAGCCAGGGCACCGACAAGGTCAACGCCATCCTCAACGTGCACCTCGCCAGCGGCCGCATCGGCAAGCCGGGCATGGGGCCGTTCTCGCTGACCGGCCAGCCCAACGCCATGGGCGGGCGCGAGGTCGGCGGCCTCGCCAACCAGCTGGCCGCGCACATGGGCTTCGACGACCCGGCCGACGTGGAGCGGGTGGGGCGCTTCTGGAACGCGCCGGCGATGGCGGCCAAGCCCGGCCTGAAGGCGGTCGATCTGTTCCAGGCGGTCGCCGAGGGCCGCATCAAGGCGCTGTGGATCATGGCGACCAACCCGGCGGTCAGCCTGCCCGACGCCGACGCGGTGCGCGCCGCCCTCGCCGCGTGCCCGTTCGTCGTCGTTTCCGACGCGGTGCGCGCCACCGACACCACGGCGCACGCCCACGTGCTGCTGCCGGCCTCGGCCTGGGGCGAGAAGGACGGCACCGTCACCAACTCCGAACGCCGAATCTCACGCCAGCGGGCGCTGCGCCCCTCGCCGGGGGCGGCCATGCCCGACTGGTGGCAGGTGGCGCAGGTCGGCCGCCGGCTGGGCTGGGGCGAGGCGTTCGCCTGGAGGTCGTCCGCCGACATCTTCCGCGAGCACGCCGCGCTCTCCGCCTTCGAGAACCATGGCACCCGCGCCTTCGATCTCGGCCCGCTGGCGGGGCTGACGGACGCCGCCTACGACGCGCTGGAGCCGGTGCAGTGGCCGGTGCGCGCCCTAAATGGAGAAATTGGCGGGACGGCGCGCCTGTTCGCCGACGGGACGTTCGTCACCCCGGACGGCCGCGCCCGGCTGGTGCCGGTGCGGGTGAAGCGGCCGGCGCACGTCGTCTCGGTCGAGCATCCCTTCATCCTCAACACCGGGCGCCTGCGCGACCAGTGGCACACCATGACGCGCACCGGCATGGTGCCGCGGCTGGCCTCGCACACCGACGAGCCGTTCGTCGCCATCCATCCCGACGACGCGGCGGAGCAGGACCTGACGGACGGCGACCTCGCCATCGTCGCGGGGCCGCCCGGCCGCGCGGTGCTGCGCGTGCGCGTCACCGGGGACCAGGCTCCCGGCACCCTGTTCGCGCCGATCCACTGGAGCCGCCGCTTCGCCTCGGAAGGCGGCGTCGGCCCGCTGCTCCCGGCCGCCACCGACCCGGTGTCCGGCCAGCCGGAGTTGAAGCACGGCCCGGTGTCCGTCCGCCGCTGGGCGCCGGCCTGGACCGGCTTCCTGGTCGGCCGCGCCGATGTGGTGCCGGATGCCGACTGGTGGGTCGGCACGGTGCGCGACGGCTGCCGCGTGACGCTGCTGGCCGGCGACGCATGGCCGGCCGACCTGGAGGGCTGGGCCGCACGCCTGCTCGGCGGCGAAGCGCGGCTGGACCTGCACGACGGCGGGCGCGGCGTGCACCGCTGGGCGCGGCTCGACGGCGACCGGCTGGAGGCCGTCCTGTTCCTCGGCACCGACGGCCCGCAGCGGCCGTGCGACTGGCTGGTTGCCCGCTTCGCCGAGCCGTCCGTCCCGGCCGAGGAGCGGCCGTGGCTGCTCAGCGGTCAGGCGCCGTCCGGCGCCACCGGGTGCGGGCGCGTGCTGTGCGCCTGCTGGAACGTCGCCGAGGCGCGCGTGCGCACCGCGGTCGAGGCCGGCCTGACCACCGTGCAGGAGATCGGCGCGGCGCTGAAGGCCGGCACCGGCTGCGGCAGCTGCGTCCCGGAAATCAAGGAGCTGATCGCCGATGCCCGGCATGACGTCGCCGCGTGACCGTGACCGCTTCGCGGCTGGGCCCTTTCAGTCCATGCCGAGCAGGCGGTAGATCCGCTTGACGTGCTGCCCGAACCCCTCCGTGGTCTTCAGGTCGAGGGTGCGCGGGAACGGCAGGTCGATGGCGAACACGTCGGCCATGCGGGCCGGGCCGGAGGTCAGCACCGCGCACTTCGATCCCAGGAACACCGCCTCCTGGATCGAGTGCGTGACGAAGATGATGGTCTTGCGGCTCTGCTCCCAGATCCGCAGCATCTCCAGGTTCATCTTCTCCCGAGTCAGCGCGTCGAGGGCGCCGAACGGTTCGTCCATCAGGATCAGCTTCGGGTCGTGCACCAGGGCGCGGGCGATGGCCGCACGCTGCTGCATGCCGCCGGACAGCTCGTAGGGGTACTTGTCCTCGAAGCCGCGCAGCCCGACCATGCCCAGCAGGTCGCGCGCCCGCGCCTCCGCCTCGCGGCGGGGGATGTGCAGGATCTCGGCCGGCAGCGTGACGTTCTGCAGGATGGTGCGCCACTTCAGCAGCAGCGCCTGCTGGAACACCATGCCGACGTCGCGGCCGGGCACGAAGGCGGAGGCGGCGTTGCCGATGCGCACCTCGCCGTCGTCGGCGGCGTGCAGGCCGGCGAGGATCTTCAGCACCGTCGTCTTGCCGCAGCCCGACGGCCCGACCAGCGAGACGAGGTCGCCCTCCGCCACGTCCATGGTGACGTCGGAGACCGCCACGAACTCGCGCCCGCCCGTTCGATAGACCTTGCGCACGTTGCGCAGGCGGATCAGCGGCTCGCTCATGCCAGCCAGCGGCCCAGGTTCGCGGCGACGAAGGCGTCGTCGGCGAGGTCGGCGTGCTCGCGGCAGACGCGGTCGATCTCGTCCGTTTGGCCGGGGCTCAGGCCCTCGGCCGGGTTGAGGCACCAGGTGCCTTGAAGGAGGCCCTGGCGGCGCAGCACCTCGTGGCAGCCGGCGATGCAGCCGTGGAAGTCGTTCGCCACGTCGAAGAAGGCGGCGTTGCAGTCGGTCACCCGGCTGTCCAGCGCCAGGATCTCCGGCGGGACCGGTCCGGCCGCCACGGCGGCGTGCAGCGTCTCCAGCAGGCGCACGGCGCCCCGCGTCCACACCGACCAGTGGCCGAGCAGCCCGCCCCTGAAGCGCACGGTCACCGGCTGCCCGTCGCGCCGTGCGGTGAACGGGGTGACGAGGTCGAGCACGATGTGGTCGTCGTTGCCGGTGTAGAGGGTGATCCGCTCCTCCGCCCGCGCCGCGACGAGGCCGCGCACCACGTCGAGCGTGCGGTAGCGGTGGAAGGGGGCGACCTTCACGGCGACCACGTTGTCGATCTCGCAGAAGCGCCGCCAGAACTCCGCGTCCAGCGGCAGGCCGCCGACCGCCGGCTGGAGGTAGAAGCCGACCAGCGGGATCTCCTCCGCCACGCGGCGGCAGTGCGCGACGGTCTCGTCGGGGGAGGCGCCTTTCATCGCGGCGAGGCTGAGCAGGCCCGCGTGGTAGCCCAGGGCGACGGCGGTGCGCGCTTCCTGGATGGCTTGTTCGGTGCGGCCGACGACGCCGGCGATCATCACCAGGGGGCGGTCGGTCCAGGAGCGCGCATCCTCCATGGCGGCGCCGAGCACCGTCTCGTAGAGGCCGGCCTGCCGGATCTCGAACTGCGTCGTGTGCACCCCGACCGCGAGACCGCCGGCGCCGGCGTCCACGTAATAGCGGGTCAGCGCCCGCTGGTGACGCCGGTCGAAGCGCCGCCCGGCGTCGAGCGCCAGCGGGTGGGCCGGGATCACGGCGCCGCGCGCGAGCGTCTCGCGGACGGCGGCGGGGAGGTCGGATCGATGCAGGCCCATGTGCTCCTTAGCTCCTTGAGGCAAGAGGCCCCCTCCCTAGCCCTCCCCCGCTTGCGCGGGAGAGGGAACTCCGCCGCTCTGCCCCCTCCACCGCAACGCGGGGGAGGGATGGGGAGGGGGCCTGCGACACTCACCCGAATTCCGGTCCCGCGGCGACGAACAGCCGTGACGGATCGCCGAACGGCGCCTCCCGGCCGCGCGCCATGCGCAGAAACGGCCGTTGGCGCGCGAATCCCCTCTCCTCAAGCCACGCTGCCAGCGACTCCCAGCGGTCGGCGAGGTCGAGGAACACCGGTCCACGTGCGCTGCCCACCGCCGCCTCCAGCAGAAGCCGCGCGGCGTCCTCGCGCTCCGCCGCCAGCGGGCCGACCTGCACGGCGACGCGGCCGGGTCGGGCGAGCACGAAGCCAGCACCGTTCTTCAGCGCGAAGGCGTGCTCCGGCGCGCGGCCGAGAAAGCCGCCGAGCAGCGGCGCGCGCTCCGCCCCGAAGGCGTGCGCATCGGCGGCGATCGCTCCGGTCAGGTCGTGCGCGGCCATCGCCCGCACACCCGCGGGCACGCCGCCTCCGCCCGGTCCCTGCCAGCGCGTCAGGCCGAACTGCGGCCGGAAGCCGAGCGGCCGGTAGACCCGCTCGCCGGCCGGGGTGGCGTCGAGCACCGGGACGCGGCCGAGGCGCGACAGCTCCTCCAGGCAGGTTTCCAGGATGCGCGTGCCGAGCCGGCGGCCGCGTCGGGCCGGCGTGACCAACACCATGCTGATCCAGCCGAAGCCGCCGTCGAACGGCAGCACCGCGCCGGTCGCCACCGGCCGGCCGTCCTCGACCACGCCGAAGACGGTGCCGCGGGCGAAGAAGACCGACCAGTCCTCCGCCGTCTGGTTCCACCCGGCCTCCGCCGACAGGACGAGGCAGCCGGGCAGCAGCGCGGCGTCCAGCTCAGTAGGCGCCATCCCGAACCTCGAAGTGGGTCGGCTTGCCGAGGCCGGGCTGCCCGCGCGCCACCCAGTCGGCCACCCAGTCGATCATGCGCGCCAGCGGCACCACGGGGTAGCCGAACAGCTTCGCCGCCTGGGCGGCGTTGTTCAGCCACGCGGTCGGCGCCTCGGCGCCGGTGATCTGCGGCGTCCGGCCGAGGCGTTCGCCGAACTGCCGGGCCAGCCAGCGCACCGGGACGACCTCCGGCCCGGTGACGTTGAGCGGGGTGGTCGGCGCGGTGGCGTGGCGCAGGCAGCGCAGCGCCTGGGCGTTGGCGTCGCCCTGCCAGATGACGTTGACGTGCCCCATGGTGACGTCCACCGGCAGCCCGTCGCGCACCTTGGAGGCCACGTCGAACAGCACGCCGTAGCGCAGGTCGATGGCGTAGTTCAGCCGGAACAGCCGGCCGGGCGTGCTGTGGACCTGCGAGAAGTGTTCGAAGATCCGCTCGCGCCCGATGCAGGAGTTGGCGTACTCGCCGGGCGGGTCGAGCGGATGCTCCTCGGTCGGGCCGGGGCCGGCGACCGGGACGAACGGGTACACGCAGCCGGTCGAGAAGGCGACGATGCGGGACTCGTGGAACGTCTCCGCCACCATGGCCGGGACGTGGACGTTCATCGCCCAGGTCAGCGCCTGATTGCCCTGCGCGCCGAACTTGCGCCCGGCCATGAAGACCACGTTTCGGACGCGCGGCAGCGCCTCCACCGCCGCGCGGTCGAGCAGGTCGCATCCGATGGTCTCGACCCCGTGCGCCTCCAGCGTCTCGCGCAGGCCGGGCTCGGAGAAGCGGGCGACGCCGATGACGCGCCGGTCGGGCGCGGCGTTGCGGGCGAGGCGGGCCAGCGTCGGCCCCATCTTGCCGCCGACGCCGAGCACCAGGATGTCGCCGTCGATGGCCGCGAGGTCGGCGGCCAGCGCGCGGCTCGGCCGGGCCAGGAAGGCGTCCAGCTCCTCGGGGCCGTCGAAGCGGTCGGGCAGGGGGGCGTCATCCAGCCACGGACCGCCATCCCAGGGGGCGTGCGGCAGGCTCATGTCATCCTCGCGTCCTTGGGAACGAGCCGGTGCTCCAGCAGCAGCACCGCCAGATAGAGGGCGATGCCGAGGAGCGTCAGCAGGATCACCGCCATGAACATGGCCGGCGTGTCGAGCGAGGCCTGGACCTGGATCATCAGGTAGGCGAGGCCACGGTCGGAGGCGATGAACTCCCCCACCACCGCGCCGGCGACGGCGAGGATGGCGGCGACCTTCATGCCGGAGAAGATGTAGGGCAGGGCGCCCGGCAGCTGGATGTAGCGGAACGCCTGCCAGCGCGAGCCCTTGAGCGACCGGACGAGGTCGAGCAGGTCCGGCTCCACCTCGCGCAGGCCGCGGACGGTGGTCAGCAGGATCGGGAAGAAGCACAGGCTGAAGGTGATCAGCACGTTGGTGCCGATGCCGTAGCTGAACCAGACGATCACCAGCGGCCCCAGCGCCACCTTGGGGATCATGTTCAGCGTCACCAGCAGCGGGAAGACCAGCAGCATCAGCCAGCGCGACCACGAGAACAGCAGCGCCATCAGCACGCCGAGCACCACGGCGAGGGTGTAGCCGCCCACGATCTCGGTGGCGGTCACCAGCGTGTTGGTGCCCCAGGCGTAGTTGGCCTTGGCCAGGGTCGCCAGCACGGCGGCGGGCGCCGGCAGCACGAAGGCCGGGACCTGGAAGGCGGTGACCAGCGCGTGCCAGAGCAGCAGCGCCCCGACGTGCACGCCGGCGATGACCAGCCAGCGGCGGTGCGCCTGGGCGTTGCCCTGTCCGGGAGTGTCGATGCCTGAGGTCATGCACGCGTCGGTATCGGTCGTCCTGGTGCCGATTATTGATCCGACCGGGGTTCGTGGCTAAGCTTTTTTGAACACCAACGAACAATCGGGGAGCGGAGCATGGCGGGGCGGAACACCGTGGGCCGGGGCCTTGCCGGCGTGGCGGTCGCGGCGGCGCTGCTGGCGCCGGGCGTCGCGGCGGCCAAGGACAGGATCAATCTGGTGCTGAACTGGGTGCCGACCGCCGACCACTCCCCCTACTACTACGCCAAGGAGCAGGGCTGGTACGAGCAGGCCGGCATCGAGCTGACCATCGAGAGCGGCAAGGGCTCCGGCGTGTCGGCGCAGCGGGTGGGGGCCGGCACCTCGGACATGGGCATCGCCGACATGGCCACCGCGCTGCTGGCCAAGGGCAAGGGCGCCAACCTCGTGGCGGTGATGGCGGTGTACGCCAACTCGCCGCAGGGGTTCTACTGGCTGAAGAGTTCGGGGATCACCGGGCCGAAGGACTTCCCGGGCCGCAAGATCGGCAACCCGCCGGGCGACGCCTCGCGGGTGATGTGGCCGGCCTTCGCCAAGCAGGCGGGCATCGACCCGAATTCGGTCAGCTTCGTCAACGTCAGCCCGCAGGCCAAGGTGCCGTCGCTGAAGAGCAAGGCGATCGACATCACCTCCGACTTCTACAACGAGCACGACCTGAAGGTCCGCGAGTTCGGCGACGATCTGGGCTTCCTGCCCTGGCGCAGCATCGGCATCAACCCCTACGGCAACGCCATCATCGTCAACGGCGACGTCCTGGCGAAGAAGCCGGAGCTGGTGAAGGCCTTCACCGAGATCAGCCAGAAGGCGTTCGCGGCCTGCGTCCAGGACGTCGCGCCGTGCCTGAAGGCGCTGCTGGCCAGCGTCTCCGGCCTCGACGAGCCGAATCAGCGCGACCAGTGGAACCGCATCAAGGAATTGATGCGCGACCCGACCACCACCTCCGCCGGGCTCGGCATGTTCGACGCGGCCCGCATGAAGGCGGACTTCGAGATGGTGAAGACCTATTTCGGGCTGGAGCAGCCGTTCGACGTCGGGACGGCCTACACCAACCGGTTCCTCGACCCGTCCATCAAGATGCCGGCGCAGTAGCGGCGCGCAGCGCGGCGTCCAGGTCGTCGTAGAGGTCGTCCACCGCCTCCAGCCCCACCGACAGGCGCAGCAGGTCGCCGGGGATGGGGGAGGTCGGCCCCTCGACGCTGGAGCGGTGCTCGATCAGGCTCTCGACCCCGCCCAGCGAGGTTGCGCGGCGCCAGATCCGCACGTTGGCGGCGGTGGCGATGGCCGCCTCGGTGCCGGCCTTGACCCGGATCGACAGCATGCCGCCGAAACCGCCCTGCATCTGCTTCGCCGCCACGCCGTGGCCGGGGAAGCCGGGCAGGCCGGGGTAGAGCACCGCCGCGACCGCGGGATGGGCGGACAGGCGCTCGGCGAGATCGAGGGCGGCGGCGCTCTGCCAGCGCACGCGGGCGAACAGGGTGCGCAGGCCGCGCTGCAGCAGCCACGCCTCGAAGCTGCCGAGGATGCCGCCCTGCTGCGTCTGCACCGCCTTGACGCGCGACCAGAACTCGTCCTTCACGGCGGCGGTCAGGGTGCCGGCGACCACGTCGGAATGGCCGTTCAGGTACTTGGTCGCGGCGTGCATGACGATGTCGGCGCCCAGCGACAGCGGGCGGGTGTGCACCGGGGTGGCGACCGTGGAATCCACCGCCAGCCGGGCGCCGGCGGCGTGCGCGATCTCCGCGACGGCGGCGAGGTCGGTGACGCTCCACAGCGGGTTGGCCGGGGTCTCGACCCAGACGATCTTGGTCTCGCCGGGGCGGATGGCGGCGCGGACGGCGTCGGTGTCGCTCATGTCCACGCCCTGCACGCGCAGCCCCCAGCGCGCCGCCGGGCCGTGCAGCCAGTTGCGGAACGACCAGTACATGATTTCCGGCATCAGCACGTGGTCGCCGGGATCGAGCGCCTGGAACACCGCGGTCGCCGCCGCCATGCCCGAAGCGAACAGCAGGGTGTCCGCGCCGCCCTCCAGCGCGGTGATGGTCTGCGCCGCCGGGTCGAAGGTGGGGTTGTCGGCGCGGGCGTAGACCCGGCCGCGGCGGTAGGCGTTGTCCGGGTCGCGGACGTAGGTGGTGGAGGGCTGGATCGGCGGGATGATGGCGCCGCTGCCCGCGTCCTCGTACCCGAGCGCGCCGGCCGCGATGGTCTCGGGGCGGTGGGGGGTGTCGGCGGTCATGCGGGCGCTCCTTTCGGCGGCGGGAATGAAACGCTGTGAGACGCGATGAAACGCACGAACGGAGATTGTTTCATGCGTGGGGTTTCAAGGAAAACGATCCTGTCGCGCTTCTGGTGGTTTGGCAAGGCCGCGCGTCGGACCCCCATCCCAACCCTCCCCCACTGCGCGGGGGAAGGAGTAAAAAAAGCCCTCCCCCGCGCAGTGGGGGAGGGTTGGGTGGGGGGCCGGTGCGAAGACCTAAGCCGCCGCCCGGAACGTCTCCGCCTTGGCCGACGGGTCCGCCGCCTGTTCGGCGGGGGCGCCGACCCATTCGGTGTGGGCGGGGATGCTCTCGCCCTTCATCACCAGGGTCAGCGGCCCGAGGCGCGCCCAGTCGCCGATGTGGGTGTCGTAGAGCACCGTGCCGCCGGCCCCGACCGTCACGCCGTCGCCCACCACCACGCGGCCGACCTTCATCACGCGGTCCTCGTAGAGGTGCGTCTGCAGGGCCGACAGGGCGTTGAGCGCCACGTAGTCGCCGACCTCGACGCAGTCGAACTCGGTCAGGTCGGTGGTGTCCATGAAGACGCCCTTGCCGAACTTGGTGCCGAACAGGCGCAGCACCCAGGGCAGCATCGGCGTGCCGCGCAGGTGGTCGAGCAGCACCTTGCCCGCTAGGCCCCAGTACAGCACCGCCACCGCCTCGGTCTTCATGGCCCACCACGACCACATCGGCTTCATGGTCGGCGTGTAGCGGCCCATCAGCGCCCACTTCACCAGGATGACCACCGCCACCATGGCCGCCGGGATGGCGACGCTGGCCGCGACGAACAGCTTCAGGAAGGTGGCGTAGTCCGCCGCCAGGATCGACGGGGCCAGCACCTCCACCGCCAGCGTGCCGAAGGTGATGAACAGCGCGGTCGGCATCGACAGGCTGAACGCCTCGAACACGGCGCGGCCGATGCGGCGGCCCAGCGGGGGCTCGTAGGTCCAGTTGGAGGAGATATCGAACTTCTGGCGCACCGGCAGCTTGATCGGCGGGCTGCCGAACCACGTGCAGCCGGGGTTCATCTCCTCGTTGGCGGGCGGCTTCGACTTGATGCCGATCAGCGAGCCGGTGGGGATCACCGCGCCGGCCGGCACCACGGCGTCGTTGCCGACGAAGACGCGGTCCTCGGTCTTGACCGGCTTGAGGGTCATCCAGCCGCGGCGGATCTCCTCGTCGCCCAGCACCACCTCGTCGGCGATGAAGCACTTCTCGCCGATCTCGACGAGGTCGTAGCGCCCGGCGAGGTTGGCGGAGATCTCAGCGCCCTTGCCGATCCTGGCGCCCATCAGCCGGTACCACGCCCGCATGTAGACGGTGGCGTAGAGGGAGCTGAGCGTCTCCAGCATCACTTCGGTGGACAGCGCGATGATCCACTTGCGCACGTAGAACCAGCTGTGCACCGAGTAGCTGCCGGCCTTGACCCGCGGCAGAAGGGTCCAGCGCAGGGCGGCGATCAGCAGCACCGTCACCGTGACCATCGCCATGGCCGTCGGCCACGCGATCACCGGCAGGTAGGTCAGGTAGCTGACGCGCAGGACGTCGCCCAGCACGCTGTCCAGCTTGTCGAACAGGTAGAAGGCCGGGAAGATCGGGATCAGGCTGACCGGCGGCAGCGCCAGCACGGCCAGCGTGTAGATCGCCGCCTGCAGGGCCTTGGTCACCGGGCCGGCGCTCGGCGGTTCCGGCAGCTCGTCGCGCGCCACCACGCCGGTCTTGCGGGCCGGGGAGCCGTCCCACACCTCGTAGGCGCCGGTGCGGGCGTGCGCCGGCAGGGCGGTCAGGTCGGCCAGCTCGGTGCCGTCGGCGACCACCGCGCCGTGGCCGATGACGCAGGAGGTGCCGACGTAGGCGTCCGCGCCGATCTCCACCGTGCCGATGACCAGCTCGTTGCCGATCACCTCGGCGTTGGCCAGCTTCACCTTATCGCCGATCGACGCGCCGGCGCCGATGGTGACGAGGTCGATGGCGCCGGACTCGAACTCGCCGACCAGCGCGTCCTTGCCGACCTTGGCGCCCAGCGCCCGCAGCAGCACGCGCATCAGCGGCGAGCCGTGGAACCACTTCAGGTGGACGAGGCTGATGAAGCGCTGCACCAGCCACCAGCGGTAATAGTAGACGCCCCACAGCGGATAGCGGCCGGGCTTGGTGCGGCCGATGATCAGCCACTTCGCGGCGATCGCGATCGCCACCGTGGCGACGTTGATGCCCATGTAGACGCCGACCAGGGTCATGACCTCCTGCAGGAAGGTCGCGTCCTCGCCGGACAGCAGCATGTAGCTGACGAAAACGCCCAGCCACTGCGCCGTCATCAGCGCCAGGATGACGGGCAGCGCCGCGGCCTGCGCCGCGCCGCACAGCATGCGGCGGAGCAGCGGCGGCGGGGTGAAGGACTGGTCGCGCCGGACGGATCCCGCGCGGGCGTCCATCTTCTCCGCCATGGCGCGGATGGTGCGGGCGCCGTAGACGTCCTGGAAGGTCAGGCCCTCCAGGTGCGCGGTGGCGCGCACGTGCGACAGGAACTGCGCCGCCAGCAGCGAGTGGCCGCCGAGGTCGAGGAAGAAGTCGGCCTCCAGCGGGATCGTCTGGCCGGGGAAGACGCGCTTGGCGGCCTCCAGCAGCGTCGCCTCGGTGGGGGTGCGCGGCTCCTCCTGGGCGCCGGCGCCGGCGTCCTGGGTCAGCTCGGCGGTGCGCAGCGTCTTGCGGTCGGCCTTGCCGGAGGAGAGGCGGGGCAAGGACTCCACCACCTCGAAGTGGGCGGGCACCATGTAGGCGGGCAGCCGGGCGCGCAGCGTGTCGCGCAGCACGGCGCGGTCGAGCGCGGCCCCCGCCTGCGGCACCAGGAAGGCGACGAGGCGGTCGAGGCCGTTGTCGGTGCGCAGCACCACGGTGGCCTGGGCGACGTGCGCGATGTCGGTCAGCGCCGCCTCGATCTCGCCCAGTTCCAGCCGGAAGCCGCGGATCTTCACCTGATCGTCGATGCGGCCATGGAACAGCAGGTTGCCGGCGTCATCGACGCTGACCGCGTCGCCCGAGCGGTACAGCACCGGATCGCTGCCGTCGCCCGGAAAAGGGTTGGGGATGAACTTCTCCGCGGTCAGGTTGGGACGGCCGAGATAGCCCTGCGCCACGCCGGGGCCGCCGATCAGCAGCTCGCCCTGGGTGCCGGGGCCGACCAGCGAGAGGGCCTCGTCGACGACGTATCCGGTGTAGTTGGGGATCGGCCGGCCGATGGTGACCGGGCTGTCCGGCCGCACCTCGGCCACGGTGGCGACCACCGTCGCCTCGGTCGGCCCGTAGCTGTTGAAGATCGTGCGCCCGGGGCGGCACCAGCGCGCCGCCACCGAGGGCGGGCAGGCCTCGCCGCCGAGGATGATGACGCGCAGGCTGGGCACGTCCTTCGGCAGCATGGCGAGCAGCGTCGGCACGGTGTCCAGCACCGTCACCCCGGCCTCGGTCAGCACGTCGGCGAGGCGGTCGGCGGAATCCAGCACCTGGCGGCTGGCCACCCACAGCGTGGCGCCGACCAGGTACGGGACGAAGATCTCCTCCAGCGACAGGTCGAAGGCAACCGAGGCGCCCTGGAACACCACGTCGTCGGCGGTCAGGCCGTACACCGTGTTGGCGGCGCGCAGGTAGTGGCAGATGTTGCGGTGGGAGATGACGATGCCCTTGGGCTTGCCGGTCGAGCCCGAGGTGTAGATGGCGTAGGCCGGGTCGCCCTGCGTGACGCCGTCGGCGCGCAGGTCGGGCGTGCTGGTGTTTTCCGGCAGGTCGGCGCCGGCGGTCAGGTCGTAGAGGTACAGCGCCTCGACGCCCAGCTCCGCCGCCTTCGAGCCGGTGGCCACGTCCACCAGGATGGCGGCGGCGTTGCAGTCGGCGAGGCTGACGGCGACGCGGTCGGCCGGGGCGTCGGCGTCGAAGGGCAGGTATGCGGCGCCGGCCTTCAGGATGCCGAGCAGTGCCACGTGCAGGTCCAGCGAGCGCGCCATCCACAGGCCGACGAACGAGCCGCGGCCGATCCCGCGGGCGCGCAGCGCGTGCGCGACCCGGTTGGCGCGCCGCTCCAACTCGCCGTAGCTGACCCGGCGGCCCTCGAAGACGATCGCCGTGCGCTCCGGATGGGCGGCGGCGCTGGCGGCGAAGATCTCGGGCAGCAGCTCGTCGCGCAGCAGCGAGGCGTCGGCGGAGCCGCGCAGGACGCCGGGACGGGATGGGGAGACGGAGCGGAAGGCGGGGGCCGGGGAGGTCTCGGAGACGGCAGTAAAGGTGCTCGACAAGGTCACGCTGCCAACCTTCATCGGTGGTGTTCAGCGCGCCGCCGCCCGGACATATGACCTGTGGCGGCATAGAGCTGAAGGCGGCTGGATGCCGCACTTCCGTTGTATGTGGTTGTTGGTTAATGAAATGTTGAGATGCCCGCGAAAGTTCGAATCTTGGGCACTCTGTGCCTTTATCGTCACGCCCGTTGGCCGCGGGGCGGGCGGGGCCCGGTCCGGAGGACGGGGCTTCTCCCTTCGCATGGCGGCTATGACGAACGGAAGGGGTAATGCTCAGCCCGAATGGTGGCGGATGCGCACGCGGATCAGGCCGCTGCCCTCGGGGTCGGCGCGGTCGGGCTTGAGCATGGCCCGCAGCAGCTTTTCGTCGCTGGACCAGTAGGGGACGTACCACGCGCGGTCCACGTCCATGACCAGCACGCGGCGGCTGGCGGCGTCGTACGCGCCCAGCGGCGCGATGTGGCCGACCGTGGCGTCGCCGGTCAGCGTTCCCTGGTCGAAGGCCAGCAGGATGATGTCCTCGGCGCTGCGCTCGTTCTCGGCGAGGATCCGGCGCAGTTGCGCCAGTGTTGCTGGCGACTCGTCGCGCGGACGGAACACCTCGACGTCCGCCCTGATGCCGTACGCCTTGAGCGCGCGGCGCACGTACACCTCCAGGTCGGTGAAGCTGATGCCCTCACCGTCCTCGGCGACCGCCGTCTTCCAGGCGTCGTCGCCGACCTCCTCCAGCAGGCTCTTCTGCGTGACCAGCCGTTCGGTGGCGGCATTGGGCAGGCCGCGCAGCGCGTTCAGCATCATCGCCACGCTGGCGACCGAGCAGGCGCTGCCGGTGTTCTGATGCACGTAGTAGGGGGCAAGCGCCCAATAGTCGGGCGCGTCGTGGGTGCGTACGTAGTCGTTCGCCAGGGTGATCGGGATGGCGTCGGGGCCGAACTTCGGCTTCGCCTCCTGCAGGTGCGTCGGCACCTGCGCGAAGACCGCCAGGGAGACGGTCCCGACCGCGGCGAACACCAGCGTCCTGATCCTGAACATGCCTGTGCGCCCGTCCTTCCGTGGTTCGTCGTCCGCTGTGCGCAGATCGGATTCCGCCACCTTGGTGTCAACAGCGCGGCGATCACTTTGATGCGAGGCGCCCGCAAAGAAAAGGCCGGAAGCGGGGTGCTTCCGGCCCTCTGTCGGCGACCGCGTGCGGGGCTGGTTAACGCGAATGCACCAGCGCCACCCCCTTCTTGCGGCCCTTGACCGGCTCGGCCTGGGCGTCGGCGTCCTCGGCGTACGCCCGCCCGTAGTAGCTGTCGAGGAGGATGCGCCTGAGCTCGGCGACGAGCGGGAAGCGCGGGTTGGCGCCGGTGCACTGGTCGTCGAAGGCGGCCTCGGCGATCAGGTCGACCTTGGCCAGGAACGCCTCCTCCGGCACCCCCGCCGCCTGGATCGAGGCGGGGATGTCCAGCGCCCGCTTCAACTCCTCCACCCAGGCGACCAGCAGCTCCACCCGCTCGTGGTCGCGGCTGCCGCCCAGGCTCAGGTGCCGCGCGATCTCGGCGTAGCGGGCCACGCTCTTCGGCCGGTCGTACTGGCTGAACGCCGTCTGCTTGGTCGGGATGTCCGCCGCGTTGTAGCGGATCACGTTGGCGATCAGCAGCGCGTTGGCCACCCCGTGCGGCAGGTGGAACTCCGCCCCCAGCTTGTGCGCCATCGAGTGGCACACGCCGAGGAAAGCGTTGGCGAAGGCGATGCCGGCCATCGTCGCCGCGTTGTGCACCAGCTCGCGCGCCTTCGGGTCCTTCGCCCCGTTGGCGTAGGCCGAGGGCAGGTTCTCCTTCAGCAGCTTCAGCGCCTGCAGCGCCTGCCCGTCGGTGTACTCGTTGGCCACCACCGAGACGTACGCCTCCAGCGCGTGCGTCACCGCGTCGATGCCGCCGGCCGCCGTCAGGCCCTTCGGCATGTCCATCACCAGATTGGCGTCCACGATCGCCAGGGTCGGCGTCAGCTCGTAATCGGCGATCGGGTACTTGATGCCGGTGCGCTCGTCGGTCACCACCGCGAACGGCGTCACCTCCGAGCCGGTGCCCGAGGTGGTCGGCACCGCCACGAACGTCGCCTTCACGCCCAGCCGGGGGAAGCGGTAGATGCGCTTGCGGATGTCCATGAAGCGCAGCGCCAGGTCCTCGAAGGCCACGTCGGGCGCCTCGTACATCACCCACATGATCTTTGCCGCGTCCATCGGCGAGCCGCCGCCCAGCGCCAGGATCACGTCGGGCTGGAAGGCGTTGGCCAGCGCCAGCCCCTTGCGCACCACCGCCAGCGTCGGGTCGGCGGCGACCTCGAAGAAGGTCTCGACCTCCAGGCCGAGGGCCTTGAGGATGCGCACCGTCTCCGACACGTGGCCGTTCTCGAACAGGAAGCGGTCGGTGACGATCAGGCAGCGCTTCTTGCCGCGCAGTTCCTCCAGCGCGAAGGGCAGGCAGCCGCGGCGGAAGTAGATCGACTTGGGCAGCTTGTGCCAGAGCATGTTCTCGGCCCGCTTGGCCAGCGTCTTGCGGTTCAGCAGGTGCTGCGGCCCGACGTTCTCGGAGATCGAGTTGCCGCCCCACGAGCCGCAGCCCAGCGTCAGCGACGGCGCCAGGCGGAAGTTGTAGAGGTCGCCGATGCCGCCCTGGCTGGACGGCGTGTTGATCAGGATGCGCGCGGTCTTCATGCGCTCGCCGAAGATCCGCAGCCGCTCGGTCTGCTGGTCCTGGTCGGTGTAGAGCGCCGAGGTGTGGCCGATGCCGCCCAGCGCCACCAGCGCCGCCGCCGTGTCGCAGGCGTGCGCGAAGTCCCTGGCGCGGTAGAGGGCCAGCGTGGGGGAGAGCTTCTCGTGGGCGAAGGGCTCGTCGTCCGACACCGCCTCGACCTCGGCGATCAGCACCTTGGTGGCGGCGGGCACGGCGATGCCGGCCATGGCGGCGATGGTCAGCGCCGACTGGCCGACGATGTCGGCGTTGAGGTGGCCGTCCACCAGCAGCACCTTGCGGACGGCATCCGCTTCCTTGGCGCTGAGGATGTGGCCGCCATGGTGGGCGAAGCGGTCGCGCACGGCCTCGTACACGCTGTCCACGACGATGGCCGACTGCTCGGACGCGCAGACCACCCCGTTGTCGAAGGTCTTGGACATGAGGATGGAGGCGACGGCGCGCTTGATGTCGGCGAACTCGTCGATCACCGCCGGGGTGTTGCCCGCACCCACGCCGATGGCCGGCTTGCCCGAGGAGTAGGCGGCCTTGACCATGCCCGGGCCGCCGGTGGCGAGGATCAGGCTGATGTCCGGGTGGTGCATGACGGCGTTGGAGAGCTCCAGCGAGGGCTCGTCGATCCAGCCGATGATGTCCGCCGGGGCGCCGGCGGCGACGGCGGCCTCCAGCACGATGCGGGCGGCCTCGCAGGTGGCCTTGCGGGCGCGCGGGTGCGGCGAGAAGACGATGCCGTTGCGCGTCTTGAGGCTGATGAGGGCCTTGAAGATGGCGGTGGAGGTCGGGTTGGTGGTGGGGACGATGGCGCAGATCAGGCCGACCGGCTCGGCGATGGTGACGATGCCGGCCTCGCGGTCCTCCGACAGGACGCCGCAGGTCTTGTCGTCCTTGTAGGCGTTGTAGATGTACTCGGACGCGAAGTGGTTCTTGATGACCTTGTCTTCCATGACGCCCATGCGCGTCTCCGCAACCGCCAGCTTGGCGAGCGGGATGCGGGCGTTCGCGGCGGCCAGCGCCGCCTGCCGGAAGATCAGATCGACCGTCTCCTGCGGGAACTCGGCATAGGCGCGCTGCGCCTCCTTGACCCGGGCGACGAGGGCGTTCAGTTCGGTGAGGGTGGTGACGGGCATGACGGCTCTCTCTGCGGTGCCGTGACGGCGCGGGAATGTCTCGTGTGCGCCAGAGGTCGCAGATCGTGGTTAATGGCGAATTAAAGGCGTCGGCGGTTACCTCCATTGCGCCGGTATATGCAAATTGATGCAAGTATTCGCCCCTTTGTTTCTTTTGCGGCGTGGCGGCGGCGTGCGGCCATGAAGGGGCTTTCCGCCGGCCCCGAAACCGGTCTAGAACGCAGCCGCATTCATTCCCGAGGAGACCCGCATGTCCGAAGACCGCCTGCCCGATCCTCTGCGCGAGCGCGCCGACCGTCTGGTCGCGTCGCGGCGCTGGACGCGCAGCGACCTCGACCTGCTGCGCATCCTGCTGGCGGCGGACGGCGTCGGGCGCGACCGGCTGCTGGCCGGCGATCCGCTGCGGGAACGCTCGCTGGCTTCGCTGCTCAAGCTGGGTCTGGCGACGGAGACGGACGGCGGCGTGAGCATGGACGCCGACGCCAAGGCGATTGGCGACGCGGTGCTGGCGTGGCACGCGGCCAAGCAGGCCCGCGCCTCGGTCGGCCCGGCGGCGGAGGGGCGCAAGCGCGGCGAGGACCTCAAGCGCTCGCTGGCCGACGCGGTGCGCGGCGTGTTCCCGCGCATCCCGGAGGAGGTGGCGCAGGCCGCGGCGACGCGCCTCGCCCCGGCGGCGGTCAAGATGGGCGGCCGGCTGGCGGCGCAGTCGATGGTCGATGCGGTGGTGGCGATCCGCATGGAGCGCTGGCGTCAGGCCGTCGCCTCCGAGCCGGAGGTGGCGGAGCGGCTGCAGGCCATGCAGATGCGCGGCGACAACAACCGGGCGGTCAAGCGCTTCCGCGACCAGCGCGCGGTGGAGCGCGTCGAGGCGGAGATCGCCGAATGGCGCGGCGGGCTGGAGCCGGTGACCTCCCGTCGGCTGGGGTGAGGCGATTTCGGGGAAACTCCGGAAGGTTGCGGGACAGGCGCGGGATTCGTTCCCATATTGAAAGGTCCGACTATTGAGGACCTCTGCCGATGCCCAAGGATCTGGTGCTGAGCGACGTTGCCGCCTGGGAAACCACCATCGCCGGCTGGCTGCGGGCCAACGTCGCCGAGGACCCGGCGCACGACGTGCACCACCTGATGCGCGTCTGGCGCACCGCGCGCGGCCTCGCGGCGGAAGAGGCGCAGGCGTCGGGAGCGGCGCCGGCCGACCTGCTGGTGGTGCTGGGCGCCAGCCTGCTGCACGACGTGGTCAACGTGCCGAAGGACCACCCCGACCGCAGCCGCGCCTCGCGCCTGTCGGCCGTGCGGGCGGAGGAGGTGCTGCGCGCCCTGCGCTTCCCGGTGGGGCTGCTGCCCGCCGTGCGGCACGCCATCGAGGCGCACAGCTATTCCGCCGGCATCGCGCCGCGGACGGTGGAGGCGCGGCTGGTGCAGGACGCCGACCGGCTGGAGAGCCTGGGCGCCATCGGCATCGCGCGCTGCTTCGCGACCTCGGGGCTGATGAAGCGGGCGCTGTTCCACGGCGACGATCCGCTGGCGGAAGACCGGCCGCTCGACGACCTGCAATACGCGCTCGACCATTTCGAGGCCAAGCTGCTGCGCCTGCCGGCGACCATGCAGACCGCCGCCGGGCGGCGGCGGGCGCAGGAGCGCGCGGAATTTCTGCTGACCTTCCGCGCGCAGCTGCTGGATGAGATCGCCGGGATGGCGTGAGAAGCCCCTCCCCCCTTGAGGGGGAGGGGTTGGGGAGAGGGGGAGTGGCGCGCGGCAGCGCGCAAAAAGTACGTGCGCCACCCTCTCCCCAACCCCTCTCCCGTCGAGGGAGAGGGGCTTAAGAGAACACCCGCGCCAGCATCAGCACGGCCATCACGGCGACCGCGCCGCCGAGCCCCGCCACGGCCAGCCGCAGGGGGCGGTCGGCGGTGCCGGTGCTGCGCTTCTTCGCCTCGTCGGCGAGCGCCCACAGCGAGCCGTCGAGGCGCATCAGGAACACCTCCAGCCCGGCCACACGCTCGTCCAGCGTGCGCTGGGCGTCGGACAGCGCGTCCAGGCGCGAGGCCAGCGCCTCCGACGCCCCGGCGTCGTTGGCCGGCATCCGGGCCGCCAGGTCGCGCAGCGCCCGGCCGAGGCCGCCGCGCAGCGAGTCCAGTTCGGCGCCGAGGCGGGTCAGGTGCGGGGTGACCGTCTCCTCCAGCAGGCGTTCGGTCTCGCTGCGCGGACGCATCGTCAGCTCGGCACCGCCGGAGGGCGGCTTTGCGACGACGACGAGCCGGGCCGGGTCGGCGCCGGGGGGAAGCTCGACCTCCGCCTCGAAGGCGTGGCTGCCGATGCCGGCGCCGGCGAGGTCCTCGCGCGGCTGGTCGGCGGTGACGGTGGCCAGCGGCGCGTCGACGCCGTCGAAGCGCACCTCGATGACCAGCGGCTCGTCGGGCGCGGAGCGGTTCCACGCCCAACCGTAGACGCGGCGGCCCGCCACCGCGTCCAGACGGCCTTCGAGCTGGGGAGCGGTGGCGGCGCTCATGGTCAGGCCGCCTGCTTCTGGGCGCGCGGCTTCGCGGTGACTTCCGGCATGCGGTGGGCGATGCCGTTCTCGTCCAGGAACTCGCGCATGTCGCGGTAGCGCGTGTAGAAGCGCTGGTTGAACCGCTCGAACAGCGACTGGTCCCAGTACTCCTCAAGCACGAACGGCTTCTCGGAGAAGACGTCGTAGCAGGGGATGCCGAAGGTCTCGGCGAACTCGGCGGTGCGGCTGTCGTAGCTGAAGTACACCGACGGCACGCCGTTGGAGAGCGCCATCAGGTTGCCGTGCAGGCGGTAGCCGAGCACCATGTCCTTCGAGCGCACGAGGCTCTCGTAGTCGGCGACGACGTCCGAGTACCACAGGCGGGTGCGGTACAGCTCGTCCATCTCGGCGTCGAAGTACCAGTTCTTCAGCCATTCCTGCTTGTGCAGCGCCTCCCAGGCCTCGGCCTTCTGCTCCTCGGTGCCCCAGAGCAGCTTCTTCTCCTCGACCTCGCCCTGCATCATCAGCACGGTGTCGAAGCGGGCGGCGAGGTCCTTCACCATCTGGCGGTGCTTGGTGAGGTACACCTGGACGTCGCGGGCGTAGGCCTTGGAGACCTCGCGGCGCATGGTGACGCCGACCTTCTTGATGCGCTCCAGCGGCGGCAGGTCGATGCGCAGGTCGGGGTTCAGGCCGCGGAAGGCGGTCGGGCAACCGACGATGCGGGTGTTGCGGATGCCGATGTCCCACATCGCCTCCGCCGTGTAGGCGCCGCGCACGCCGAGCGTCACCGACTTCTCGGCGATCAGGCGCCACATGCGCTTGCTCTCCTCGGAGAGCTGGAGCTTGCCGGTCACCGGCGCCTGGGCGCCGACGCCGAAGGCCAGCACAGGGATCTTCAGCTTGGACAGCACCTGCTCGGTCGCGGCCGGCCAGCGCATCTCGCTGTTGATGTAGTTGGAGCCGCGCAGGAAGACGAAGTCGTACTCCGCGTTGACCCGGTCCACCTCGGCCTGATCGAACGTGCGGATCTCCAGCACGTCGAGCTTGTCGAACTTCAGCAGCTTCAGCGAGCTGTCGTAGACGAAGGCGTCGCCGATGTTGTGGTAGTGGTCGATGCTGGCCTGGATGTTGGCGTACTCGTACCAACGCACGCAGTCGTGGTCGTAGACTTCGCCGGACGGGATCATGACGAGGATCTTGGACAAGGATGCCTCCCTGAACTCTTAGTGACTGGATGGGGCCTGCCGGATCGTCACCGGCAGCCGGACAAGGTCGCGCTCGGTGCCCGGCTTACAGCCGTTGAGCGCGAGACGGGTGAGGTAAAGAAAGGCGGTCTCACCGATGTCCTCGAAGTTGCGCGAAGGACTGGAGGGGTCGAGCAACGACGGGTAGTCGTAGGCGTATCGCTGGCCGCAGTCGGGGGCGAAGGCGGCGGGCGCCTGCCACACCAGGCGCGGTTCCGACCAGGTCGTCAGGTCGGGGGAGGTGGCGGCCCAGACGCCGCCGGGCTTGCCGCCCTGCATGAGGGCGACGTACAGGCCGGAGGGGCGGTGGCGGACGAGGCTGGTCACCGTGCCGAACAGCCGCGGCAGCGGGGCGCAGACGTGCCGCTCCGGGGTGTCGGTGTCCTGGGTGAAGGCGACGGTGAACCCGGCGCCGTCCCAGGCGCGCCAGGAGGCCGGGTCGGCGAGGTCGCGGGTGCGCATGACGCAGACGCCGCGCTTCTGGGCGCCGAAGCCTTCGGCGAACAGCATGGCGTAGTACCAGCCGTCGCGGGCGACGATGGAGCTGGGGCTGAACAGGCCGGCGCGGTGGCCGAGGTCGCCCTGGTAGGGGTAGGGCAGGCCGGCGACGAAACGCGGCGGGCCGAAGCTCCGGCCGCCGTCGGTGGACACCGTGGCGGTGATCGAGTTCCACCAGCAGGACGCGTAGCGCTTGCTGGGGCACAGGGCCGGGCGCGTGTGGCCGTGGAACTCGTTGTGCACCAGGGCGTGGATGGTCCGGCCGTCCAGCGTGTAGGGGGAGACCAGCCAGCCGCGGTCGTTGACGTGTTCCGGCGCGGGGTCGTGCGCGGCCTCGAAGACGACGCGGCACTCGTGGCGCAGGCTGTCCAGGGTGGGGCCGGACATCAGCCGGGCGCGGTGGTGGCTTGCCAGGAGGTGCACCGCGCCGTCGGCGCCGCGCCACGCGCGGGCGGGGGCGTCGGGAACGTCCCAGGGCTCGCAGGCCTCGGTCTTCCAAGTGAAGACGGGCTGCGGCGCGCCGGCGGGGGCGATGTCGAGGGGCGCGGCGTGGGCGGGGAGGGCGATGAGAAGGAGGAGCGCCAGGGCGAGCGCGAGGAACCCTCTCCCCCCCGGGGAGAGGGCTGGGTGAGGGGGACGCGCATGGCGGCACGTTCGGGAGTCGCGGGACCCCCTCACCCTGTCCCTCTCCCCGGGGGGGAGAGGGGATGCGGCGGACATTCTCACGCCTTCTGCGCCACGGCGCGCTTCGGCGTGGCCGGCGCCGCGGCCTTGCTGCGCGCCGACAGCAGGCGCTCGTAGATGTCCACGTGGCGCTTGGCACACTCGACCCGGTCGATCGGGCGGCGGATGCGCATGTGCAGGCGGTCCCACAGGTCGGGGGTGGTCAGCACCTCGGTCAGGCGGTCGACCAGATCCTCGACGCTGGCGTTGCGGAAGTGCAGGCCGTCCACGCCGTGGGTGATCTTCTCCGCCATGCCGCCGATGTTGCTGGTGATCATCGGCCGGCCGTGCAGGAACGCCTCCTGGATGACGACGGGGGAGTTCTCCCACCAGATCGACGGCATCACCACCCAGTCCACGTCCTTCATCAGGCCGGGCAGCTCGGCCGAGCGGTAGGAGCCGTAGAAGCGCACGCGCTCGCCGGCCTTCTCGGTGATCTCCAGGAACTTCTTCTGGTAGGCCTCGGGCTGGCGCTCCAGGTTGCCGCCGAAGATCATCAGCGCGCTGTCCTCGCCCCACACCTTGGCCGACACGCGCGACACCGCCTCGACCAGCACGTGGGCGCCCTTGAACTCGGTGAGCTGGCCGAAGAAGGCGAAGCGGTTGCGCCGGCCGCCGCGCGGCAGCGGGCGGGGCGGCACCACCTCCTCCACGGTCAGGCCGTTCTCGATCATCGAGAAGCGCTCGCGCGGCAGGCCCCAATCGACGTAGCGGTCGATCAGGAAGTGGCTGGGGGAGACGTAGAAGTCGGCCAGTTCCAGGAAGGTCTTGAGGAACAGCTCGCGCTTGAAGAACTCGGCCTCGCCGATGTGCGGGAAGCAGCCGGTGCAGTCGGCCGGGCTGGCGCGGTAGCACAGCGCGTTGCGGCTGGTCTTCACCATCTGGCCGTGGTGGTGGCAGATCGACAGGTACTCGTGGAAGGTCACCACGATGGGGACTTGCGGAAGCGCCTGCTTCAGCGCCAGCAGGCTCTCGACGCCCATGCCCAGGAAGTGGTGGAAGTGCACCACGTCCGGCTGCAGGTCGCGGGCGAAGCGGACGAAGTCCTGCTCCAACGCCGGCAGGTTGCGGTTCGAGCAGCGCAGGTGATCGTAGTCGTTGGCGTAGAAAAGGACCTCGCGCTCCTTCTGGCGCAGGCTCATCAGCGCCGAGCCGCCGTGCGGGGTGATCGGCGGCGCGGTGCGCGCGAGGTAGTGGCTTTCCCAGCCCGGCAGGTCGTGCAGCCCTTGGAACAGGTTGTAGGACGCGACCTCGGCGCCGCCCAGCGAGAAGGCCGGGTGGCCGTGGCTGATGACCAGGACCTTCTTGTCTTTGTTGCTCATCGCGTGCTCACCCGGAGGTCGGTGTTGGCGGCCTTTACGGCCCAGTGACGGTCGAAGGCCCAGCGGTCGATCAGGGTGCCGGTCTGGCGCCAGTACTCGTGCGCGGCGGTGCGGGCGTGCTCGTCCACGGCGACCAGCGCCACGGTGGGCACCCACAGGCAGGTGTGCCCGGCCTTGCCGAGGCGCAGGCAGAAGTCGGCGCTCTTGTACTCGGCGCCGACGAAGCCGGCGGTCAGGCCGCCGGCCTCGGCGATCAGGCGCTTGGGCAGCAGCGCGCAGTCCACCGTGGCGGCGGGAACGGCGACCGGCTGGCGCTCCTTCAGCCACTCGCGCGGGTAGCCGACGAACTGGGCGACCGGGCGGTCACCCTCGACGCGCACGCCGGCGAAGCGGATCGAGAAGTCCTCGTACAGCAGCGTCGGGCTGACCATCGCCGGCTTGCGGTGCGCGGCGGCGGCGCGGGCCAGCTCGGACAGCCAGCCGCGCGAGGTCGGCAGCACCGCGGTGGACAGCAGCAGCACGTGCTCCGCCGCGGCGTGCGGCAGGGCGGCGGCCATCGCCTCGAAGGCGTCGTGCGCCTGCGGGGCGGGGACGAGGCGGACCGCCAGCTTGTAGAACGACGCGGCGCGGCGCAGCGTCAGCGCCAGGCGGTCGGAGCTGCCGGCCGCGGCGGCCACCAGGATCTCCGCCTGAGCGAAGTCCGGGTCGATGGCGAGGCGGGCGAGGTGCAGGTCGACGTCCTCGCGCCCGTCGGTGACCGGCAGGATGACCGAGACGTTGGGCGTCGCCACGGTGCGGCCCATGGCGAACACCGGGGCGGCGGGCGCGTCCGGGGAGATGCGGCCGGCGGCCTGGACGATGGGGCCGACGTGGCGCTCGATCAGGCTCTCGGCGGCCGGGTTGTTGATGTCGATCAGGCAGAGCAGGTGCCGGATCAGCTCCGCGTTCGGCGCCACCGGATGCACCGGCAGGTAGGCGCAGCCGCCGTCGGTCAGCGCGATCTCCAGGTGGAAGGACGCGTCCTCGGGCAGGCCGGCGGGCTCCGGCACGAAGGCCAGGAAGCCGTGGTCGTGGCGGTCGGCGGGCAGGCGGCCGGCGAAGCGGCCGTCGTGCAGGAAGCCCTCGGTGACGTCCTTGCGCTGGGTGCGGAACCAGTCGCCGTCGATGGTCGCCTCGAAGGCGGGGCCGTGCAGGATCACCGAGGCGACGTTGCGCTGCGGGTCGAGCAGCCAGCCGGTGACCAGCGTGCCGACGCCGGGCACGCGCACCGCGCGGTCGAGCGCGGCGCACACCGGCACCTCCAGGCGCGACACCGTCTCGCGCCCTTCGTACACCCCGGTGATGCGGCGGCGCAGCGCGCGCAGGGTGGCCGGGTCGGCACCCAGGCGCGGCAGCAGGTCGCGCAGATGGGCGAGCGCCACGCCGTCGGGCAACAGGGTGCGCTCGGCGAACAGCTCCAACTCGCACCAGCGCCCACCGGCGCGGTAGAAGATGCGGCGGATCTGCTCGGGCGCGTCCTCGGCGGCCGGCACCACGGCGACGACGCCCCAGGCGGTCTCCGGCAGGTCGGGGCGGCGGACGGTGCCGACCTCGGCGCGGTAGAAGCGGCAGGCGTCGGTCTCGACCAGCAGCTCAGCGCGGCCGGCCTCCAGCGAGGAGGACCAGCCCTGGATCATGGTGCCGTTGCCGGCCGACAGCCGGCCGAAGATCTCGGCGAAGCCTTCGGGCCGGGCGATGTGGCCGACGAAGGCCGACAGGAACTTGCCGAGGCGCGCCGACAGCGGCTGCCCCTCGGCCGGCGCCAGCACCCGCAGCAGGAAGTCGAGCGCCGCCGGCATGGCCGCCGCGTGCTCCTCCTTCAGGGTCGAGAGCAGGCCCCAGGGGTTGACCTTGACGGCGCGCAGGCGGGGCAGGACGAGGGCCTCGCCGTCCGTGCCCTGCACGGCGACGCGGGCGGCCTGCAGGCGGCCGGCGTCGGGGGCGCGCAGCGCGGCCAGCAGCCAGTGGCCGCCGTCCTCGCGCGGCCAGCAGTGGGCGTCGAAGCGGCCCGCCGGCTCGCCGTTGGCGATGGCGCCGCCGCCGGCCAGCGCCGGGCGGTCGCAGGTGCCGAACAGCAGCAACGTGTCGTCGTCGATCAGCACGGCGACCGAGAGGTCCGGCTGCAGGGTGGTGTCGGTCATCAGGAGGCTCTCTCGGCGAGAACGGTGTGGACGCCGGCCAGCACGTCGTAGAGGGCGCGGTGCTTGCGCGCCGCCTCGGCGATGGTCGGCACGGCGGGGACGTTGGAGGAGAGGCGCTCCCACAGGCCGGGCTCGCTCAGCGCGCGCTGGAGCACGCGGGCGAGGTCCACGGGGTCGCCGGGGCGGAAGTGCAGGCCGTCCACGCCGTCGCGCACCATCTCGGCCATGCCGCCGATGCCGGAGCAGATGACCGGGCGGCCCTGCTGGAACGCCTCCTGGATGACCAGCGGCGCGTTCTCCCACCAGATCGACGGGGTCAGCACCCAATCGACGCGGCCGAGCAGGGCGGCCATCTCGTCGCGCCGGTAGGGGCCGTGCGCGGTGACGCGGCCGCCGCAGGCGTCGATGGCGGTCTCCACGTCGGACTTGAAGCCGTCGGTCTGGAACGGGGCGCCGCCGTGCACCTCCAGCCGGAAGGTGGTCTCGCCGGCATCGACCAAGCGCTTGGCGGCGGCGAGCGCCACGCGGATGCCCTTGTAGGGGCTGAGGTTGCCGAAGTAGCCCAGCACGTCGCGCCGGCTGTCCTCAGCCAGCGCGCGCGGGGCGGCGCGCTCGGTTTCCGGGCGGCCGTTCGGCATGACGTCGATTCGATCGGCCGGCAGGCCCCAGGCGATGTAGCGCTCGCGCAGGAAGCGGCTCGGCGACAGGAAGCGGTCGACCAGGCCCAGCATGGTCTTCAGGTGCTTCTCGCGCAGCACGAACTTGTCCGGCGTGCGCTCGGGGAAGCAGCGGTGGCAGGCGTCGGGCGAGGCGCCGGTGCACAGCGCGTGCGTCTTCGGCGTCACCATCTGCCCGTCGTTGGCGCAGATCGGGTAGTAGTCGTGCAGCGTGTAGACGATCTTCGCCTTGGGGAGCACGCGGCGGATCAGGAACAGCATCTCGACGCCGAGCAGCAGCGTGTGGTGCACGTGCACGACGTCCGGCTTGAAGGAGCGCAGCAGGTTCGACAGGTCCGGCACGATGCCGTGCAGGTCGATCTGGCTCTGGTAGAAATGGTCGAAGTGGCCGGCCCAGAGGATCACCTCGTCGGCGCTGCGGCCGAGGGTCTGGAAGCTGGTGCCGGGCTTCGGCTGGCGGTGCGTCTGGTTGGTGCAGGCGAGGAACAGCGCCGGGACGCCGTCCGCCTTCAGCGCGCGGAACAGGTCGTGCGCGAAGATCTCGGTGCCGCCGGGGTGCAGCGCCGGGTGGTTGTGGGCGATGAAGAGAACGCGGGGCGCGCTCATCGAACCGTCTCCGTCTTTTCGAGCACCAGAAGGTCCTGGTAGCTCTCGGCGTTCTCCCGCCCGCTCCAGCCGCCGCGGACGACCGGCGCGGCCGGGCGCAAGCCGTTGGCCGCGCACAGGCCGAGGAAGAAGCCCTCGTCGTACGCGACCGCGCCGTTCGGCGCGTCCGGATCGGCGATGAACTCCGGGCCGGGGCCGTCCACGAAGACCGGACGGGTGGCGCCGTCCTTCAGCGCGGTGCGGGCGGCGTGATCGACCAGGAACAGGCTGGCGAAGCAGCGTCCGCCGGGGCGCAGCACGCGGGCGATCTCCGCCACGTAATGCTCGGTTTCGGCTTGCCGCAGGTGTGTGAAAACTGAGGTCAGGATGACGAAGTCGTAGACGCCGGTGCGCATCGGCAGCGCCGCGCGCGCCGCGTCCAGCCGGCCGTCGGGGTTGTACAGCGCGTTGGCGGCGTCGATGTGGTGGAAGCGGAACTCCGGATAGGCCGGCGTGATCGTTTCGCGACACCAGGCGATGCCGTCCTCGACGATGTCCAGCCCATCGTAGGCGCCGGTCAGGTACTGCGTCAGCGGCAGCGCCATGCGGCCGATGCCGCAGCCGATCTCCAGCACCCGGTCGGTCGGCTTCAGCCCGCCGATGCGGACGAAGTGGCCGAGGAACTCGGCGCCCACGGCGCGGAAGTCGCCGTCGCCGACGAAGCAGCGCTCGGACGGCGGGACGGGGATGAAGCGGTTGCGGGCGACCTGTTCGCACAGCCACTCGATGGGCGGCGTGTTCCGCTGGGCGCCGCGCAGCAGGACGACCTTGCCCGAGGGGAGCGCGCTCATCGCCGGCCCTTCCGCTTCTTGTGCTTGACGGGGGTGGAGGACGGGGTCGGCGCGGCGTCGTCCGCCGCCCAGTCGCGGGACATCAGGTCGCTCATCAGCGCGCTCCAGCGGCCGGCGTGGAGCCAGCGGTTGTAGTGGGCGGCGACGCCGCGGGTGTAGCCGGCGTTGCGGGTGATCGACTGGCGCTCCAGGTGGTACAGCTCGACCTCGGGCACGTAGCGGATCTCGCGGCCCGCGCTGCGCACCTTCAGGCAGAGGTCGGAGTCCTCGTAGTCGCCGATGACGTAGTCCTCGGTGAAGCCGCCGACCCGCTCGAACAGCGCCTTCGGCATCATCAGGCAGGCGCCGGTGACGCCCGGCACGGCGCGCGCCACGGTGGCCGGCGCGAAGTCGCGCGGCATGCCCTTGAAGTAGTGGTGGTTGTACCAGCGGCCCTCGAAGTCCTGCTGGAACAGCAGGCCGGCGTGCTGCAGCGACTCGTCGTCGAACAGCAGCTTCGGGCCGACCATGCCGGTGGCCGGGCGGGCATCCAGCGCGTCGGAGAGCTGCGGCAGCCAGCCGGGTCGGTCGGGCACCACGTCGGAGTTGAGGAACAGCAGCGTCTTGCCGCGGGCGACCGCGACGCCGGCGTTGTTGGCGGCGGAATAGCCGTGGTTGGCGCCGTTGATCAGCAGCAGCATCGGCAGGCCGTACAGGCCGTGCAGGCCGCGCAGCGCGTGCTCGACCTCCTTCGCCTGCTCGGGCGAGTCGAGGACGAAGATCAGCTCCGCCCCGGCCATCGCCGGATCGGTGGCGAAGGCGCCGAGCTGGAAGCGCAGGAACTCCAGGTTCCGGTACAGCGGGATGATGACCGACACCGCCGGGCGCTCCGGCAGCGTGCCGAAGCGGATCGCCGTCGGCGCGGTGCGCGCCGCGAGGTGGGCGGCGTGCAGCGGCGCCACCGCGGGGGCGAGCACCGTCTCGATCACCTCGTTGGTGACGAAGGCCGGCGGCACGCTGCCGAGCACCAGCGCGCACGCCTCCTTGGCCGAGGACGGGCTGGGCGGCGGCACCAGGGCGATCTTCCCGCCGCCGCCCAGGCGCAGTTCGCAGCGCACCTGCACCGAGGGGCCGGGCTCCGGCCCGCCGGGCAGGAAGGCGGCGAAGCCGTGCATCTCGCCGGGGCCGGTGCGGAACAGCTTGGCCACGTCCTCGCGCGGGAAGCGGTGCGGAAGGGCGTCCAGCGTCCGCTCCTCGCCGAAGGGGGAGACGACGGTCAGGCCGGCGGTGAGGGAATGCGGGTCGTGCACCCAGCCGGCGAGGAACAGGCCGCCGTCCGGCGTCGGCACCGCCACGTCCACCGCGGCGCCCACCGGGCGGTCTGGGTCGGCGAGTTGGCGCTTCGGCTGCGGCAGCAGCACCTGCATCTCGTAGGCGGTGGCGCCGGCGGCCGCTTCGGTGCGGCCGCGCTCGGCGAGGCAGCGGGTGAGGTGCTGGCGCAGGGCGGCGGGCAGGCCGCGGCGCTGCTCCAGATGCTCCAGCAGGGTCGGCTGCGCGGCGGTGGCGCCGGTCACCGTGCGGCAGGCGAGGCCGTTGCGGCCGATCAGCACCACCAGCGTCTCCGGCCGTGCCAACGCGCGCTCGATCACCAGATGCAGCGTCAGCCGGCCGCGGGAATCGGGGGCGTTGCCCACGTGGGCGGGGACGGGGACGGGGGACAGCGTGTCGCCGGTCAGCGCCACGACGCCGAGCACCGCGCCGAAGCTGGCGGACAGGCCGCCCTCGCACAGCAGCAGCGTGTCGGTGAGCAGCGCGGTGGCGGCCAGCGTGGAGGGGCGCGGGGAGAGTTCGTGCACCACGCGCCGGCAGGCCGCGACGAAGCCGGCGTCCTGCTTGAGCGCGCCGGTCGAGCGGCAGAAATCGAGGATCAGGCGGGCGACGCGCAGCCGCGCCGGGGCGTCGAGGCCGCCCAGCAGCAGCGCCGGGTCGAAGTCGGGCAGGCCGGCGCCGGCCTGGGCCTCCGCCAGCAGGTGGCCCGACTGGTCGTGGAAGCCCGCCGTGCCGCGCCCGCCCGGCCACCGCAGCACCGCGTAGCTGCGCTGGCTGCCCCAGGAGGTGCGGACGGTGAGCGTGGTGTAGGGCAGCGGTGCCGTGCCGCCGTTCACCGACGGGGTGATCCGGCCAGCCACATTATTATGGGGGGCGTCGGTGCCGTGCGATTCCCAGACCGCCAGCAGGAAGCCGCCGCCGAGGGCGTGCAGGCTGGCGGCCGCCACGGCCTCGGGGCTTCGAAGGACTGCGATCTGGGTCATGGTGCCTGTTCAAAAAAGGCCGGCGGCGCGGGGGCGCGCCGCCGGCGTCAAGGTCAACCGATGGTGAAGTAGTGGTTGGGGTTGTGCTGGACGTCGGTGGCGTTGACGCCCACCAGCGTGATGCTGTCGCCGTGGCCGAGGTCGATGACCGCGTTGCCGTGGTCGTCGCTGACGCGCGAGGCCAGATCCTCGGCGGTGCGGATGTGCAGGCCGTTGATGTTGCGGGAGATCTGCAGCAGGTCCTCGCCCGCCTTGAAGTCCAGCACCACGTCCTGGCCGCCGCCGCCGCTGAACACGAAGGTGTCGTGGCCGTCGCCGCCCTGCATGGTGTCGTCGCCCTTGCCGCCGATCAGCGTGTCGTCGCCGGTGCCGCCCGACAGGAAGTCGTCGCCCTTGCCGCCGTCGAGGAGGTCGTTGCCGGCGTTGCCCTGCAGGTGGTCGTTGCCGTCGCCGCCGTTGACGGTGTCGTTGCCGTTGCCGCCGACCAGGAAGTCGTCGCCCTTGCCGCCGTCCAGCTTGTCGTTGCCGTCGCCGCCGGCGAGCGTGTCGTCGCCCTTGCCGCCGATCAGCGTGTCATGCCCGGCGCCGCCCGACAGGAAGTCGTCGCCGCTGCCGCCGTCCAGCTTGTCGTTGCCGTCGTTGCCCTGGAGGTGGTCGTTGTCCTTGCCGCCCTCGAGCTTGTCGTGGCCGTTGCCGCCGACCAGGAAGTCCTGGCCCTTGCCGCCTTCCAGCTTGTCGTCGCCGTCGCCGCCGGCGAGCGTGTCGTTGCCCGCGCCGCCCTGCAGGTGGTCCTTGCCGCCGAGGCCGGTCATCAGGTCGTCGCCCTTGCCACCCTGCACGTGGTCGTCACCGGCGCCGCCGAACAGCAGGTCGTTGCCGCTGCCGCCCTGGAGATGGTCGTTGCCATCCTTGCCGAGGATGAGGTCGTCACCCTTGCCGCCGTTGATGTGGTCCTTGCCGTCGGTGCCGGCGTGCATGTCGTAGGAGGCGCCCGGGATCGTGGCCATTGGTCGTGTTTCCTTATTCGTTATGTGGGGAGGCGAGAGTTCTAATTCTTTCGAGCGGCATTCTTCGTTGGAGATAGAAGATTCTCAAGAGGAGAATCGCCTCATATGACCCGTGACCGCCAAATGTCTCACAAGTATCGAGGATGTTTCGCTGTTAGGGAGTGCGGTGTTTCTGAGCTATTTCGGGTTCGATGTTGGAATATTTATTGGATGTTTCGGTTTTTGAAATGATTGTGGCCGGATGAAGACATCCGGTGGGAAATTGAGGCGGGATTTTAAAAGGGAAGCGATGCCCCCTCCCTAACCCTCCCCCGCTGCGCGGTGGAGGGGACAAGCGGCGGCGGCTCCCTCCACCGCGTCAGCGGGGGAGGGCTGGGGAGGGGGCCGTTATGGCTACCCGCTCACTCCTCGCGGAAGGAGCGGCGCATGCTGTCGGTGATGGGGGAGATGAAGTAGTCGATGGCCTTGCGGGCGCCCGAGGTGATCATCACCTCGGCCGGCATGCCGGGGTAGAGCGCCACGTGGTCCAGCTTCGCCAGCGATTCGGGCAGCAGACGGACGCGGGCGGCGAAGTACGGGGCGCCGGTGCGCTGGTCCTTCAGCTGGTCGGGGGAGACCGACACCACCACGCCGTCCACGGGCGGCACCTTGCGCTGCTTGTAGGCGGTCAGGCGGACGTGCGCCGGCTGGCCGGCGCGCACGCTGTCGATGTCGGTGGGGCTGACCGAGGCCTCGACCACGAGGTCGTCGTGCTCCGGCACCAGCTCCAGGATCGGGGCGCCGCTGGGAATGGCGCTGCCGGGGGTGAGGAAGTGAACGGCGACCACCCGGCCGTCCTGCGGCGCGGTGACGGTCAGGCGGCGCTTCACGTCGCCGGTGCCGCGCAGCCGCTCCGTCAGGTCGGCCAGCACCGCCTGGGTCTTCTGCAACTCGTCCGCGATGTCGGAGCGGCGGGTGTTGGCGACGTCGAGGATCTCCAGCTCGGCGGCGGCGATCCCCTGCTCGGCCTGGGCGCGGTTGGCCTTCAGCTCGCCGATCCGGCCCTTCAGGTCGGAGACGAGTCGCTGCATCTCCAGCAGCCGGGGACGGCGCTCGTAGCCCTTGTCGACGAGCGTCTTCACCATGCGCAGCTCGTCCTCGGTGAGCGCCAGGCGCTCGGTGCTGGCGGCGCTCTGCGCGTCGACGGCGGCGATCTGCTCGCGCAGCTGGGCGATCCGCTTGCGCTGCACGGCCAGCAGGCCCTCGTTGCGCTCGCGCCGGGCGGTGAACAGGCCGCGCTCGCTGGCGATCGAGTCGGCGGCGGCCGGGGTGGAGCCGGCGGCGGCGGCGACCTCGGCCGGCACCTCGAAGGAGGTCGCCTCGGCCTGCTCGGCGCGCAGGCGGGCGAGGCGGACCTGCGCCGCCCAGTGCTGCGTCTGGATCTGCGCGATCGCCGCCGACACCTGGGTGTCGTCCAGGCGCAGCAGCGGCTGGCCGACGCGCACCACGTCGCTCTCCTTCACCAGCATGGCGCTGAGGATGCCGCCTTCCAGATGCGAGATGGTCTTGCGCTGGCTGTCGGCAATGATGGTGCCCGGGGCGATGGCGGCGGCGTCGAGGTCGGCGAGGCAGGCCCAGCCGAGGAACCCGCCGAAGCCGATCCCCACCGCCAGCGCGCCGGACAGCATCACCCGGCGCAGCGCCGGATCGAGGCCGTTGTCTTCGGTCAGGGCGATGGTCATGACGGCTCTCCGGCGCGGACGAGGCGGACGGCGGGCTTGGGCGCCGCGGGGGTGACGGTGCGCATGACCTCGGCGCGTGGGCCGAACTGCTCGACCATGCCGTCCTTCAGCACCAGCAGCTTGTCCACCGCCGAGACGATGGAGGGCCGGTGGGTGATCATCACCACCGTGGTGCCCGCCGCCTTGGCGCGCGCGATGGCCTGCATCAAGGCCTCCTCGCCGACGTTGTCGAGGTTGGAGTTGGGCTCGTCCAGCACCAGCAGGCGCGGGTTGCCGTACAGCGCGCGGGCGAGCGCCACGCGCTGGCGCTGGCCGCCGCTGAGGCCCCCGGTGGTGTCGCCGAGCGGCGTGTCGTAGCCGTAGGGCAGGCGGCCGATCATCTCGTGGATGCCGGCCAGCTTGGCGGCGGCGACCACGGCGGCCGGGTCGCCCTCCTGCATGCGGGCGATGTTCTCGCGCACCGAACCCTCCAGCAGCGCCACGCTCTGCGGCACGTAGCCGACGTGCTTGCCGAAGCTCTCGCGCTCCCACAGCCAGGTGCTGTGCCCGTCCAGGAAGATGCCGCCGGCCGTCGGCTCCCAGACGCCGACCAGCAGGCGGGCCAGCGTGGATTTGCCGGCGCCCGACGGGCCGATGACGCCCAGCACCTCGCCGGGCTCCAGCGCGAAGGAGACGTTGCGCAGCACCGGCCGGTCGGCGCCGGGCGGGATGTAGCCGAGGCGGTCGATGCTCAGCCGGCCCTCCGGCCGCGGCATCGGGATGGTCTCGCGGCGGGACGCGCTGTTGGTCAGCATGGTGCGGACGCGGCCGTAGGCGGACAGCGCGAAGACCCATTGCCGCCAGCCGTCGATCAGCTGCTCGAAGGGGTGCAGCAGGCGGCTCATCAGCATGCCCGCCGCCATCATGCTGCCCGGCGAGGCGCTGTTGTCCAGAACCAGCAGCACGCCGATCGCCATGGTGCCGACCTGCAGGATCAGGCGCAGCGAGCGCGTCACCGCCGCCAGCGCGCGGGCGCGCGACGAGCCGCGGTCGAGCAGGTCGCTCATGTGCGCCTGCGACTCCTGCCAGCGGCGCGACACGGCGGGCAGCATGCCCATGGCCTCGATCGCCTCGGCGTGCCGGACGGTGGCGCCGACCTCGGCGAAGGTGCGGGCGGCGGCCTCGTTGGCCTCGGCCAGCGGCCGGCGGGTGGCGAGGTCGGTGATCACGCTGAGCACGATCAGCAGCACCGCGGCCACGCACGCCACGGCGCCGTAGGCCGGGTGCAGCAGGAACAGCACCGCCAGGAACAGCGGCACCCAGATGAGTTCCAGCGGCACGGCGATGGCCGAGCCGGTAAGGAAGGTGCGCAGCTCGTTCAGGTCGCGGATCGTCTGGCTGGTGCCCTTGCCGCCGCCGAGCGCGTCCACCACGGCGGCCTGCAGCGCCGGCACGTTGAGGCGCCGCGCCACGATGCCGCCGAGGATCTGGAAGGTGCGCCCGCGGATGTACTCCAGCACGCCGGCCAGCATCAGGCCGGCGACGGCGACGATCAGCAGCATGACCAGCGTGTCGGTGCTGTGGCTGGTCATCACGCGGTCGTACACCTGCATGGTGAACAGCGGCACGATCAGCATCAGCGCGTTGGCGAAGCAGTTGAGCACCGCCGCGAACAGCAACCCGTGGCCGATCTGCCGCAGGGTGCCGCGCAGCGGCGCCGGCTCGCGAGAAGAGGAGGCGGTCGTCATGGAGGTGCGAAGCCTTTCGGGTGTCGCCGACGGACAATCCAGGTCGGTGACGCTAGGCACCACGCTCGCGAAAGGTCAACGGAAAATGGTGTGACCCGCATACTTGTGCAATCGCATGGATATGCGGCGCAATGCGTTTGCTGGTTGTTTCAAAATTCGAAATGTCTGGCGTTCGCGCTGGTTCGCCTCTGTGCTTCCCGGATGTTTTGATATCCGAAACATCGGCCGATCAAAACCACGGAATTTTGCTCGATAAGTGTTTGCGTGCAGTAATGTTTTATTATTGTGGACAGAATGCTTTCGGCGCGATTAAGTCTCGCAGTGTTGACTCGCCTCGGCAAGGGGTGCAGAAGGAAAGACGATGACTTGCCAAATCGGCCCGCGGCTGGCGGAAAGAGGGGAGCCCGCCTCTCGCCAGCAATATGCGTGCTGTCGCACGTCGAACGTTTTGCGGACCCTTGCAACCATCGGTCGGAGAGCGCCGATGGCCGAAATATGTCCCAACAATTTGAAATGAATCTGCGGCAAACCGGTCGAGGCAGCGTTTCCGGGCCATTGCCCGCTCCGGAGACGCGCCGACCCCTTGCCGGACCAGCACCAGGAGCCGCCGATGAACACCGCCGCCGCCGAACCGTTGCCGGTCGAACCCGCCCGCCCCGGGCGCTTCGCCGGGAAGGGGGTCTGCTATGATCTGGCGCGGATCATCGAAAGCATGAACCGCCGCTTCCAGGACGTGGTGCGCATCGAGCTGGCGCGCATCGGCGTGGAGGACCTCAGCGCCGTGCAGGTGCTGATGCTCATGCACATCGGCAACGAGGAGCTGTCGGTGCGCGACCTGCTGGAGCGCGGCAACTACCTGGGCTCCAACGCCTCCTACAATCTCAAGCATCTGGTCGAGTCCGGCTACGTGGACCGCGCGGCCAGCGCCCGCGACCGCCGCACCGCGCGACTCAAGCTGTCGCCGCAGGGGCTGCGGCTGGTCGAGGAGCTGCGCCGGCTGGAGGCGGCGCGCAGCGAGGCGATGATCCGCACCGAGGCCGACGCCCAGGAGTTCGACGCCACCTACCGCACGCTGCGCCGGCTGGAGCGCGCGTGGTGCGACCTGATCCGCTACGACTCCGCCAGCCTGGAATGGGGGAACGGGGACGCTCCGTGACCGTCTACGCCCTGACGTCGGAGGACGTCGCGTACCTCTCGGCGGCGCCGACCGCCGCCGCCCGCATCGTCACCATGACCAAGCTGGTGCATGACCTGGAGGCCGGCGCGCTGACCGAGGGCGAGCGCAGCCTGGCCACCGAGATCCTGCACTGCTTCGCCGCCGACGCCGAGTCCACGGTGCGCGAGGCGGTCGCCTGGCAGATCAACAACAGCACGCTGCTGACCGAGGACCTGGCCGAGCAGCTGGCGCGCGACGTCGGCGCGGTGGCCTTCCCGGTGCTGCGCCACGCCGAGGCGCTGGGCGACGAATTCCTGCTGCGCATCGTCGCCGAGAGCGACGCCCACAAGCAGCTCGCCATCGCCGGGCGGCGCACCGTGTCGGCCAAGGTGGCGAACGCCATCGTCGAGGTCGGCAACGTGGTGGTCGTCACCCGCCTGCTGCGCAACGCCGGCGCCGCGGTGCCGGAACCGGCGCTGCACACGGCGGTGGACCGCTTCGGCGGCGTGCGCGCGGTGACCGAGGCCATCGCGGCGCGCCCCGACCTGTCCATGGCGCTGGTCGAGCGGCTGATCGCCTTCGTGTCGGAGGAGATCCGCGCCTCGCTGGTCAAGTCGCACAAGGTGTCGCCGCATCTCGCGGCCAAGCTGGTCGAGCGCGGGCGGGAGGCGGCCACCATGCTGCTGCTCCAGCCCCTGGTGCACGAGATCGACGACGTCGATCTGGTCGCCCACCATCTGGAGGCCAACCACCGGCTGACCGGGTCGCTGCTCTGCCGCGCGCTGTGCGCCGGGGAGTTCCGGCTGTTCGTCGCCGGCATGTCGGTGCGCGCCGGCATCGCGGTGGACGCGGTGCGGCTGCTGGCCTGGGACGGCGGGCCGCTCGGCCTGGAGGCGCTGTTCCGCAAGGCGCGGCTCCCCAGCGCGCTGGAGGTGCCGGTGCGCATCGCCATCGCGGTGGCGCGCGAATTGGGCTACGACGGCGGCGACGCCGGCCGCGCCACCTACCAGGCTGAGGTCATCGCCGAGGTCTTCACCGAGTGCGCCGAGATCGACGAGCGCGAGGTGGACGACCTGCTGCTGCAGCTGATCGATCAGGCGCCGGCCGACGTGGTCGACCGCGCCATGGCCCGCGCCGGCTTGCCGCTGCCGGTCCCGCCGGCGTGCCGCCCGGTGTCCGGCGACCGCGTGGTGCCGGCCGGCGGCTGAGCGCGGCTTCCCGGAGTCGGGAAGGGCGGGGCGGGGATTCCCGCTGCCGACTCTCAAAAAAAGCGGGAAGACTCTTTTGGCCGTCATCCCCGCGAAGGCGGGGATCCATACGTTTCGTGGCCGCGCGCTTTGGGAATTATGGATCCCCGCCTTCGCGGGGATGACGGTTCGGAGAGGTGGTCGAGCGACCGGTGAAGCGTATGGCCTGATCCTTGCTGATGCTGCGCGACCGTTCCTTCGCGAGCACAGCCATGCCCCGCACCGCGGCGCCGTCCGCCGAGTCCGCCGCCGGCCGGCCGCTTCTGCACGCGCCGACCGCGCTGGTGTCGGGTCTGCTGATCGTCGCCGCGGCGCAGGTGGCGCTGGTGCTGCTCGGCATCAGCCCGCTGGCGGCCGACGGCGGCTGGACGCAGCTCTACGACGCCGACAGCTACGCCCGCGTCATGCGCGTCGAACAGATGCACGACCGCGGCGGCTGGTTCGACCCGCTGCTAGGCCGGCTGAACGCCCCCTACGGACAGTCGCTGCACTGGACGCACCCGGTGGACCTGCTGCTGCTGGCCGGCGCCGGGCTGGCCGGCCTGATGCTTTCGTATCATGACGCGCTGCTGCGCGCGGCGATGCTGATGGGGCCGCTGCTGCACCTGCTGTGCGTGCCGGCGCTGTCGGCGGCGACGCGGCCCTTCCTGAACGACCGCTGGTTCGTCGGCGCCGTGCTGCTGCTGGCCTTGCAGGTGAGCGGCGACGTCGTGTTCTCGGCCGGCGCGGCCGACCATCACGGATTGCTCGTGCTGCTGCTGCTGGCGACGCTCGCGGCGCTGCTGCTCCACGCGGTGGAGCCGGAGCGGCGGGGCCCGCCGGTGCTGGCGGCGCTGGCGGCTGCGGTGGCGCTGTGGACCTCGGTCGAGGGCGTGCTGCTCGCCGCCACGGCGGGGGTGGCGGTCGGGCTGCTGTGGGCGCTCTACGGACCGCAGCGGCCGCGGGCGCTGCTGGCCTACGCGGCGGCGCTCGCGGCGCTGCTGCCGCTGGAACTGCTGGCCGAGCGTGGGCCGTGGGGACTCGGCGACCTGGAGGTGGACCGCATCTCCGCGTTCCACGCGGCGCTGGCGCTGGCGTCGCTGGTCATGGTGGGAGTCGTCGACCGTGCGGCGGCGCGTGGCGTCCTGACGACTCCGCAGCGGCGGCTCGGCGCGCTGGCCGTGGCCGGCGTGGCGGTGGCCGGAGTCGCGCTGGCGGCGTTCCCCGGCATGCTGGTCCACCCGTATGACGGGGTGGATCCGCTGGTGACGCGGCTTCTGACCGGGGCGGTGCAGGCCGACCGGCCGCTCAGCGTCGCCAACTGGGGCGAGCGGCTGGCCTTCGTGCTGGACTGGGGGCCGTTCTTTCCGGCGGCGATCTTCACCGCGCTGGCGCTGCGCCGCCGTCGCGGCGCCGACGCGCGGCGGCACGCGGTGCTGGCGCTGTTCCTGGCGGTCTACCTGGTCTCCAGCGTGCTGGCGGTGCGCGAGGTGCCGATGCTGGAGGCGGTGTGCGTCATCCCCTGGGTCGAGGGGCTGGCGGCGCTGGTGCCGTGGTGCCGGGCCGGGCACGGCCGGATGCGGCGGCTGGCGGGGGCGGGAGCGTTCGCGGCCTCGGCGGCCGGCTATTGGGCTGTGGCGGCGGCCATCGCGGCGCCGATGGGCGGGGCGGTCGCGCTGGGCGCGCCGCGCCCGTGTAACTACGCCGAGGTGGCGCCGTTCCTGACCGACTCCGGCGCCACGCTGATGACCAACCTCTTCGACGGACCGGAGATCGCCTACCGCACCGGCGGCGCGGCCGTCGCCGGCCCGTACCACCGCGGCGCCGACGCCATCCTCGACACCGTGCGCTTCTTCCTGGGCAGCGACGCCGAGGCGCGCGAGGTCGCCCGCCGCCGCGCGGTGACGCACGTGCTGCTCTGCCGCAGCACCGGCGCGGGCGTCGAGCGGCTGATGGGCGGACAGCCGCGCGGCGTGCTGGCGCGGCTGTGGATCGACCGGCCGCCGGTCTGGCTGCGGCCGCTGCCGCTGCCGGCACCGCTGGCCCGGCGGTACATGGCCTACCGGGTCCTGCCGGACTGATACGGCCAAAAAAAGAGGCCGCTGCGCGTGCGCGGCGGCCCGAAGTCTAGGGAGGAAACGCCCAAGAAGGGCGAACACCCAGAGTATGTTGCAGCGCAGCAAAGCGCGCAACCACTACTTTCGTAGGATGTTTTTCAGGAACATTTGGGGAAGGTCCCCCGATCTGGGCATCGCGGCTGCGTGCCCCGGCTCACCGTCCGGTTCGTTGCCCGTGGCGCAAGAACGGATAGTCTGTCCCCATCCAGCGATGCTGATGGAGGAGTGAGACGTGCCGACGGTCATGATCATCGGGGCCAACGGGCTCCAGCGGGGCGGTCTGCGACACCTTCTGGGTGAGGAGGGTTTCGACGTGGTTGCCGAGGCCGCGAACGCCCGCCAGGCCACCCAGGGTTCGGCCCCGGCCGCGGACGCCATCCTGTTCGACGCCACCGGCTGCCAAGCGGTCGGCGACGACATCGCCTCGCTGCGCGCGGCGTTCGCCGACTCGCGCATCCTCCTGCTGGCCACGACGATCAGCGGCGCCATGCTGCGCGAGGCGCTGGCCGCCGGCGCCGACGGCTGCCTGACCGCCGACACCTCGGCCACCGCGCTGGCGCAGTGGGTGCGCTACGCGCTGGCCGGCGGCAAGGTGTACCCGCGCGACATGGCGCAGATCCTGGCGCAGAGCCCGGGCTCGCCGGGGTCCACCAGCATCGGCGGGCGCACGCTGTCGAACCGCGAGATCGAGATCCTGACGCGGCTGACCAGCGGCCACGGGAACAAGCAGATCGCCAACGAGCTGGGCATCACCGAAGCGACGGTGAAGGTCCACCTGAAGAGCCTGCTGCGCAAGATCGGCGCGGTGAACCGCACGCAGGCGGCGATCTGGGCCATGAACAACGGCATGGCCGGCTCCGGCGGCGGCAAGGTGGCCGCCGCGAGCTGACGCCCCGCTACCCGCCGGCCGCGCCGTCCAGCCCGAAATGGGCGCGGACGGCGTGGCAGGCGTCGCTGCCGGCGGTGAACTCCCGGCAGACCAGCGGGCGGTCGTCGTAGACGACGCAGGTGACCTCCTCGCCGATGGTCCCCCGCAGCGCCGCGCAGCGGTCGCCGTCGCAGCGCATGCGGCCGTTCTCCACGAGGTGCCCCGGGACGCCGTCGCCGTCGAGCGGGCCGACGAACGCCGGCCACGTCCACGAATAGGCGCAGCAGGCCCCGCAGCTCTCGCAGTCGGGCACGGGCGCGGTCATCGCGGTCAGCGCTTGTCGGACGAGCGCGGGCCGTTGATCGCCGACACGAAGTCGCCGAACGCCCCGCCGCGGCCGCGCGGGGCGGCGCCGCGGGCGTGCTGCGGACGGTCCTGGCGCGGCTGCTCGTTGCGCTGCGGCCGGGCCGGTTTGTTCGCCGGCTTCGGCTGCTCGGCGCGGGCCGCCGGGCGGGACTGCTCGGCGCGGGCCGGGCGCGGCTGTTGCGGGCCGCGGCGCTCGCCGCGGTGCTGCTCGGCGCGATGCGGCGGCGGGTTGTGCCGGGAGCCGGCGTGCGCCTCGGTCGGGGCCGGACGGCGGTAGGCGGGCGTGCCGACCACGGTCAGCGGCTTGCGGGTCAGCTTCTCGATGTCGCGCAGGTAGGCGCGCTCCTCGCCGTCGTCGCAGAAGGCGATGGCGATGCCCGAGTTGCCGGCGCGCGCGGTGCGGCCGATGCGGTGCACGTAGCTCTCCGCGATGTTCGGAAGCTCGAAGTTCACCACGTGCGACACGCCGTCCACGTCGATGCCGCGCGCCGCGATGTCGGTGGCCACCAGCACGCGCACGGTGCCGGCGCGGAAGCCCTCCAGGGCCGCTTGGCGGGCGCTCTGCGACTTGTTGCCGTGGATGGCGGCGGCGGTGACGCCGCCCTTGACCAGATGCTCGGTCACCTTGTTGGCGCCGTGCTTGGTGCGGGTGAACACCATCACGCGGTCCATGCCGGCGTCCTTGCCCAGCATCTCCAGCAGCAGGTGCCGCTTGTCGGCGGCGGGGACGAAGATCACGCTCTGGTCGATGCGCTCGGCCGTGGTGGCGACCGGGGTGACCTCGACGCGGACCGGCTCCTTCAGCAGGCGGTTGGCGAGGTCGGTGATCTCCTTCGGCATGGTGGCCGAGAAGAACAGCGTCTGCCGCTCCTTGGGCAGCTTGGCGATGACGCGCTTGACGTCGTGGATGAAGCCCATGTCGAGCATGCGGTCGGCCTCGTCGAGGACGAAGACCTCCAGCCGGTCGAGCTTCACGTGCCCCTGGTTCATCAGGTCGATCAGGCGGCCGGGCGTGGCGACCAGGATGTCGAGGCCGCGCCGCAGCGCATCCACCTGCGGGCTCTGGCCGACGCCGCCGAAGATGACCGCGTGGCGCAGGCCCAGGCCGGCGCCGTAGTTGGCGATGCTGTCGCCGATCTGGATGGCCAGCTCGCGCGTCGGCGTCAGGATCAGCGTGCGCGGCGCCGCGCCGCGGCCGGTCGCGGTGGTGGACAGGCGCTGCAGGATCGGCAGCGTGAAGGCGGCGGTCTTGCCGGTGCCGGTCTGGGCGATGCCCAGGATGTCGCGGCCGAGCAGCGCCGGCGGGATGGCCTGCGCCTGGATCGGCGTCGGCGTCACGTAGCCCTGGGCGGCCAGCGCGGCCTGAATCTCGGAACGGAGCGAAAGGTCGGAAAAGGAGGTCATGGTGTCCTTGGGTCGCGCGCACCGCCGTGCCCCCGCGGCGCGGAGGCGATGGGTCTGCGTAATCGGCTGAGCGGATCGCGCTTTCTAAGCCCCGGACCGTGCGCGTGCCGGTCGGGTCGTATGGGCAGGTACGTCTCGGATTTGCACCGGCGGCGGGAGCGATCCCGGCCACGGTTCCGCGCGATCACGACACGCATGGAGCGCTCCGCCGCAGCGGCGGGCGTCCGTTTCGGTCTCGGTATGACGCCGAATGCGGGCCGGGTCAAGCACCATCGCCGCATACACCGGCCATGCACCGGTATGAGTGCGGTCACACCCTCGAATGTTCTTTGTGCGTAGGGCGCGATTACGATTGCATCGGGTGCTGTCGACAGGCATTGTTGTTCAGCCCATCCATAGCGGCTGCGGCCTCTTTTTACGTTTTACGAGACCCCGATGTACGATCGTCCCCAGCGCGGTGGTTTCCGCGCTTCTGCTCCCGAGATCACCCAGCGCAACATCACCGCCACTGTCAAGTGGTACAACCCGGAGAAGGGCTTCGGCTTCGTGACGCCGGAGGACGGCTCGCCGGACGCCTTCCTGCACGCTTCGGCCGTGCAGTTCGCCGGCCACGACTCGCTGCCCGAGGGCACGACCGTCGTGTGCGACCTGTCGCGCGGCCCGAAGGGCCCGCAGGTCGCCGCCCTGCACTCGGTCGATAAGTCGACCGCGCAGGAGCGTCCGTCGCGTGGCGGCGGCGGTGGCGGCTACGGCGACCGTCCGTCGCGTGGCGGCTACGGCGGCGGCGGCGGCTACGACCGCTACGGCGACCAGGGCGGCGGCGGCGGCGAGGTCGTCGACGGCACGGTGAAGTGGTTCAACGTGACCAAGGGCTTCGGCTTCATCGCTCCGGACAACGGCGGCAAGGACGTCTTCGTGCACGTGAAGGCGGTCGAGCGGTCCGGCCTGAGCGGCCTGCAGGATGGTGAGCGCGTGCGCATCACCGTGCGTCAGGGCCAGAAGGGCCCCGAGGCCGAGCGCATCGAACTCGCCTAATCGGCGGTCTCGAGAACGTGCCGGGTCCGCTTCGGCGGGCCCGGCGTCTCGCGTCTCAACTCTTTACTCCTTGTCGGCGCGGTCCGTAACCAGCGGGCGCAACGCGTCGACCAGCGCCGCCGTTCCGGCGAGCAGCGATGCGCCGCCGGAAAAGTCCGGGCGCAGCCGGTAGGGCGCCGCAGCGCCGCCGGCCTCTTCCACCAGCAGAATTCCCGCCAGCACGTCCCAGGGCAGCAGGTACGGGTCCCAGGTCGCGTCGAGCCGCCCGCAGGCGACGTGCGCCAGCTGCAGGGCCGCGGTCAGCAGGTTGCGCGTCTGCGCTCCGGCTTCGATCACCGCGGTGAACGGCTCCAGGAACAGGTGCGGCGCGTGGCGCGGCGAGTGGCCGACGCCGATCACCGCCTTGCCCAGCTCGGCGCAGCCGGACACCCGGATCGACTCGCCGTTCAGGAAGGCGCCGCCGCCGCGCCGGGCGGTGTACAGCTCGTCGGTGTTGGGGTCATAGATGATGCCCAGTTCGGTGCGGCCGTCCACCATCAGCGCCAGCACCACGCCGAACCACGGCAGGCCGCGCAGGAAGTTCTGCGTGCCGTCGATGGGGTCGACCACCCACACCCGCGACGCCGCCAAGCCGCCGGCCTCCTCGCCGACCACCGTGTCCTCCGGGAACAGGGCGGACAGGCGGGCGCGGATCAGGTCCTCCACCGCGCGGTCGGCGACGCTGACGAGGTCCTGCGGGCCTTTCACCTCGACGGTGAGGTCGGCGCGGCGCTCGAAGTAGCGGCGGGCGAGGCGCCCGGCTTCGCGCGCCACCGCGGCGCCTGCGGCGAGGCGGCGGTCGAGTTCGATGTCGTGAGTCATCCTGGTCGTCATTCGTCCTTCTCGTCATCGCCGGGCTTGACCCCATGGGCGCTCAGTTTAGTGGTTGGCGGCCGGTTTCGGCGACCAATCACGGTCCCAAACCGTCATCCCCGCGAAGGCGGGGATCCATACGTTCCACAGCCTCTGCCTCGGGAGTTATGGATCCCCGCCTTCGCGGGGATGACGGCCAAAAAATGTCTGGAGCGATGTCCAGAACGCTAACGTAGCGCCCATGGGGCTTGACCCGGCCATCCACGTCTTCGCGGCAACGTTCCTCACCGGCCATGACGGTGCTGAGGAGGGAGTTACAGCAGTCGCTTGCGCACTTGTGTCACGAACACTTCGGCCAGCACCACCACCGCGAAGATGGCGAGCAGTGCGGTCGCCACCCGGTCCCACTGGAACAGGTCCATGGCGGAGTTCAGCACCAGCCCGATGCCGCCCGCGCCGATCAGGCCGAGCACCGCGGATTCGCGCACGTTGATGTCCCAGCGGAACAGCGCGATCGACCAGAAGGCCGGCTGAACCTGCGGCCAGTAGCCCTTGAGCAGGATCGACGGCCACGGCGCGCCGGCGGCGCGCAGCGCCTCGATGGGGCCGGGGGCGGCCTCCTCCAGCGCCTCCGACAGCAGCTTGCCGACGAAGCCGACCGAGCGGAAGGCGATGGCCAGCATGCCGGCGAGCGCGCCCGGCCCGAACACCGCGACGAACAGCAGCGCCCAGACCAGCGAGTTGACCGAGCGCGACGAGACCAGCACCAGCTTCGCCAGCCAGTTCAGCGGCCGCGAGCGGGTGATGGTGCGCGCCGCCATCAGCCCGACCGGCACCGCAAGCACGACGCTGAGGATCGTGCCCAGCGTGGCGATGTGCAGCGTCTCCAGCAGCGCCCTGCCGACCGGAGGGGCGTAGGCGAGGTCGGGCGGCCACAGGCGGCGGGCGAGGTCCATCACCTGCTCCGGCGCGTCCCACAGGAACTCGGGGATCACCTCGACGGTGCGCAGCGACCAGACGAAGCCGGCGACCAGCACGAGATAGGTGGCGAAGCGGCCCAGGCGCTCGGCCGGGGTGAAGCGCTGCCAAGGACGGTGGAGCGTCGCGTCGGTCATTGGAACATCGCCCTCAGCCGCGCGGCCAGCAACTCGCCCACCATGATCAGCGCGATGATCGACAGCAGGATCGCGCAGACGAACCCGTAGTCGAAGCGCTGGAACGCCGCGAACAGCGTGCCGCCGATGCCGCCGCCGCCGACGATGCCGACCATGGTGGAGTTCCGCAGGTTGCTGTCCAGCTGGTAGGTGGAAAAGCCGATGAAGCGCGCCGTCACCTGCGGCAGCACGCCCATGGCGACGACTCCCAGGAACGGCGCGCCGGTGGCGCGCACCGCCTCCACCTGCTTCATGGAGATCTCCTCGATGGCCTCGGCGAACAGCTTGGCGACGAAGCCGAGCGACGCGACGACCAGCGCCAGGATGCCGGCCAGCGCGCCGAAGCCGATCGCCTTGACGAAGACGATGGCGACCAGGATCGGGTGGAAGGAGCGGCAGACGGCGATGAACACCCGCGCCGGCGTGCTGACCCACGCCGGCATCAGGTTGCGTGCCGACAGAAGCCCCAGCGGCAGCGACGCCAGGATTCCCAGCACGGACGCAATGACAGCGATCTGCAGGCTCTCCACCAGCCCGTCGAGCAGCAGCTCCCAGCGCAGGAACTGCGGCGGGAACAGCCGGCCGAGGAAGCGCCCGCCGTGCTCCAGGCCCAGCACGAAGCGCGCCCAGCTCATGTCCAGCACCTGCGCGGCGTAGAGCACGTAGGCGGCGAACAGCAGCCAGACGGCCCGCGCCGTCCAGTTGGGCCGGAAGGCCTGCCGTGCCGCGGTCATGCCAGCCAGTCCTCGCCGCCGTAGATGGCGCGCAGGTGGGCGTCGGTCAGCTCGGCCGGCGGGCCGTCGAACACCACCTGTCCGGCCGACAGGCCGACGATGCGGTCGGCGAAGCGGCGGGCCAGCGTCACGTCGTGGATGTTGATGAGCACCGGCACGCCGCGCTCCCGCGCCACCGCGGTCAGCAGCTCCATGATCTCCACCGACGTCTTGGGGTCGAGCGACGAGGTGGGCTCGTCGGCCAGCAGCAGGTCGGGGTCCTGCATGACGGCGCGGGCGATGCCGACGCGCTGGCGCTGGCCGCCGGACAGGCTGTCGGCGCGCTTGTGCGCGAAGCCGCCCAGGCCGACCCGGTCGAGCAGCGCGAACGCCTGGTCGATGTCGTCCGTGCCGTAGCGGCGCAGCCACGCCCGCCACACCGGCACGTAGCCGAGCCGGCCGCACAGCACGTTCTCCATCACCGTCAGGCGTTCGACGAGGTTGTACTCCTGGAACACCATGCCGATGCGGCGGCGGATCAGCCGCAGCTCGTGCCGGCCGGCGCGGGCGACGTCGCGGCCCTTGACCAGGATCTCGCCCGAGGTCGGCTCGACCAGCCGGTTGACGCAGCGGATGAAGGTGCTCTTGCCGGTGCCCGACGGGCCGATGATGGCGCACACCCCGCGCGCCGCGAAGGACAGCGACAGGCCCTTCAGCACCGGCAGCCCGTCGCCGTAGGACTTCACGAGGTTGCGGACCACCAGCGGCGGCGGCGCGTCGGTGCCGCCGCCGGGGAGGGCCGCGACGCGGCCGGTCAGCGTGCCGTCGGGCATGGTCACTGCTTCTGCTTGGCGTAGGTGGCGGCGTTGAACGGCGTGCCGCTGCCGTCCGCCACCTTGCGCACCACCGCCCAGGCGTCCTTGTAGGTGACCGGCACGAATCGGTCGGCACCCTCGAACGCCTTCTTCATCTCCTCCGGGAACCGGTAGCTGGTGAAGCACTGCACCAGCTTCTGGGCCAACTCCGGCTTCAGGTTGTGGGCGTGGGCGAAGGAGGAGGTGGGGAAGGTCTCGCTCTTGTAGATAACGCGGATCTTGTTGCCGTCGACCTGCCCGCGGTGGACCATGCGGGTGTAGACGTCGGAGGCCACCGGGGCGGCGTCGTAGTCGCCGGACACCACGCCCATCACCGACTGGTCGTGCTTGCCGGAATAGAGCACCTGATAGTCCTTCTCCGGCACCAGCCCGAGTTCCGGGAACAGCGCCCGCGGTGCCAGGTTGCCGGAGTTCGACGAGGGCGAGGTGTGGGCGATCTTCTTGCCCTTCAGGTCGCCCAGCGTCTTGTAGGGGCTGTCGGCCTTGACCAGCATCCACAGCTGGTAGCCCTGGAAGCCCGACTCGTCGCCCTTCACCGCGAAGGGCACCGCGCCGGCGAGGTTCACCGCGAATCCGGTCGGCCCGGTGGAGAAGCCGGCGACGTGCAGCCGGCCGGAGCGCATCGCCTCGATCTCCGCCGCGTTCGACTGCACCTGGAAGTACAGGACCTTCTTGCCGGTGCACTTGCCCAGCTCTTCCTGGAACGGCTTGAAGATGTTGGCGTAGACGGCGGGATCCTCGACCGGCGTGTAGGTGAAGACCAGCGTGTCCGGGTCCTTCCAGTCCTTCGCATCGGTCGGCGCGTCGGCGACGAGGTCGCCGTTGCGGTCGCAGTAGAGCTGGTCGAGGTCGCCGCGGCTCTGGCAATCCTGGGCGCTTGCCGGCGCGGCGAACGCGTAAGCGGATGCAATGACCGTCGCGGCGAACAGCCGCGTCCTCGCCTGCGTCATGGATGATCCTCCCGGTCCCGGCCGCCGCTTCGGCAGCGTGCCTGTTTGTTTGATCAGCAAACATAGGCTTGGCGGAACCGAACTGCAAACCGAAAAAATCGAACCGGTTTCGAAAGCGACGGCACTGCCGTCCAGGCGCGCGGGGCGGCGGCAATACTCGACGAATTTGCTGAGGTATTTCAACCAACGTGCGACAAACCGTCCTGCGTGAGCTTGATCGAAGTCAAGGTTTGGCCGGTTCGGCGGCGCCCATAGTCCGTCAAGCCTAAGCGTGTCGGTGGAGCCACCGGTACAACCTGGGCGACGGATCACGGTACGAGAAACAGGATCAACGCGGCCTGCGCCCGAAAGGGGCGCGGGCCGCGAACGGGAGAGCTTCGCCAATGGGCGCGGTCAGTCGGTTCAACTTCCTGCGCGGGCGGTTCCGGGGCGACCCCGACGCCGTGCGTCCGCCATGGACGACCGACGGGTTCGCCGACTCCTGCGACCGCTGCGGCCGGTGCGAGCGCGCCTGCCCGGAGCGGATCATCGGGCAGGACCGCGCCGGCTACCCCAGCGTCGAGTTCGCCGCCGGGGCCTGCACCTTCTGCGGCGCCTGCGCCGACGCCTGTCCGACCGGCGCGCTGGCGCGCGACGGGGACCGGGCGCCGTGGGGCCTGAAGGCGGCGATCGGCGCCGGCTGCCTGTCGGTCAACGGCGTGGACTGCCGGGTGTGCGGCGACCACTGCGAGGCGCGGGCGATCCGCTTCCGCCCGCTGGGGCGCGGGCGCTGGCTGCCGGAAGTGGCAGGCGCTTCGTGCACGGGCTGCGGCGCCTGCGTCGGCCCGTGCCCGGTCAAGGCGATTTCGGTCCAGACGGACCAGGACGAGAGGGAGGTCGCGGCATGCGGCTGACGCGCTTCATCGACCGGGAGGCGGCAGCCCCGCCCTCCGGCCACAACGTCTGCGGCGTGCTGGTCCACGCCGTGCCGGAGCGGCTGGAGGCCGCCAAGCGCGGCTTGGCAGCGCTGCCCGGCGTCGAGATCCACCAGGAGGTGGCGGACGGCCGCCTCGTGGTCACCGTCGAGGACGCGGACGGCGTCCCGGCGTCGCTCACCCTGAGCCAATTCCCCGCGATCGAAGGCGTCGTGTCGGCGGCCTTGGTCTACCACCACTGCGAGACGGACGACCTGTCTGAGGAGATGCCCTCATGAAGTTCACCAGGCGAGATTTCGTTAAGGCCAACGCGGTGGCGGCGACCGCCGCGGTGGCCGGGCTCCCCGTCTCGACGGCGGTTGCCCAGCCGACCGGCCGTCTTCCCGACGACATCCGCTGGGACAAGGGCGCGTGCCGGTTCTGCGGCACCGGCTGCGGCGTGCTGATCGGCGTCAAGGGCGACAAGGTGGTCGCCACCCAGGGCGACCCGGACGCGCCGGTCAACCGCGGCCTGAACTGCATCAAGGGCTACTTCCTCTCCAAGATCATGTACGGCGAGGACCGCCTGACCAAGCCGCTTCTGCGCAAGAAGAACGGCGTGTTCGACAAGAACGGCGAGTTCACGCCGGTCTCGTGGGACGAGGCGTTCGACATCATGGCGCAGAAGTGGAAGGCGTCGCTGAAGAAGAACGGCCCGTCCTCCATCGGCATGTTCGGGTCGGGCCAGTGGACGATCATGGAGGGCTACGCCGCCGTCAAGCTGATGAAGGCGGGCCTGCGCTCCAACAACATCGACCCGAACGCCCGCCACTGCATGGCGTCCGCCGTCGTCGGCTTCATGCGCACCTTCGGCATCGACGAGCCGATGGGCTGCTACGACGACATCGACAACGCCGACGCCTTCGTGCTCTGGGGCTCGAACATGGCGGAGATGCACCCGATCCTGTGGTCGCGCATCACCGACCGCCGCCTGAGCCACAAGGACAGCAAGGTGGCCGTGCTCTCGACCTTCGAGCACCGGTCCTACGAGCTGGCCGACCTGCCGATCATCTTCAAGCCGCAGTCGGATCTGGCGATCCTCAACTTCATCGCCAATTACATCATCCAGACCGGCCGGGTGAACGAGGCGTTCGTCGCCAAGCACACCAACTTCAAGAAGGGCGTGACCGACATCGGCTACGGCCTGCGTCCGAACCACCCGCTGGAGAAGGACGCCAAGGACGCCGCCGACCCGAACAAGTCCTCGCCGATCAGCTTCGACGAGTTCAAGCAGTTCGTGTCGGAGTACACGGCCGAGAAGACCAGCCAGATCTCCGGCGTGCCGGTCGATCAGCTGAAGGCGCTGGCCGAGCTGTACGCCGACCCGAAGGTCAAGGTGATGTCGCTGTGGACCATGGGGTTCAACCAGCACACCCGCGGCACCTGGGCCAACAACCTCGTCTACAACATCCACCTGCTGACCGGTAAGATCTCCGAGCCGGGCAACAGCCCGTTCTCGCTGACCGGCCAGCCCTCGGCCTGCGGCACCGCGCGCGAGGTCGGCACCTTCGCCCACCGCCTGCCGGCGGACCTGGTGGTGACCAACCCCGAGCACCGCAAGACGGCCGAGACGATCTGGAAGGTGCCGGAAGGCACCGTGCCGGAGAAGATCGGCTTCCACGCCGTGCTGCAGAGCCGGATGCTCAAGGACGGCAAGCTGAACTGCTACTGGACGCTCTGCACCAACAACATGCAGGCGGGCCCGAACATCAACGAGGAGCTGTATCCGGGCTGGCGCAACCCCGACAACTTCGTGGTGGTGTCCGATCCGTACCCGACCGTCTCCGCCATGGCGGCCGACCTGATCCTGCCCACCGCGATGTGGATGGAGAAGGAGGGCGGCTACGGCAACGCCGAGCGCCGCACCCAGGTGTGGCGCCAGCAGGTCAACGCGCCGGGCGAGGCGAAGTCCGACCTCTGGCAGCTCATGGAGTTCGCCAAGCGCTTCACCACCGACGAGGTGTGGCCGGCGGAACTGCTGGACAAGAACCCCGAGTTCAAGGGCAAGACCCTGTTCGAGGTGCTGTACCTGAACGGCCAGGTGAACAAGTTCGGCCTGGACCAGCTGCAGCCGGGCTTCGAGAACACCGAATCCAAGCACTTCGGCTTCTACGTGCAGAAGGGGCTGTTCGAGGAGTACGCCGGCTTCGGCCGCGGCCACGGCCACGACCTCGCCGACTACGGGGTGTATCACAAGGCCCGCGGCCTGCGCTGGCCGGTGGTGGACAACAAGGAGACGCTGTGGCGCTTCCGCGAGGGCTATGACCCGTACGTGAAGGCGGGCGAGGGCGTGAAGTTCTACGGCAACAAGGACGGCAAGGCGAACATCTTCGCGCTGCCCTACCAGCCGCCCGCCGAGAGCCCGGACGCCGAGTACGACATGTGGCTGGTCACCGGCCGCGTGCTGGAGCACTGGCACACCGGCTCGATGACGCGCCGCGTGCCGGAGCTGCACAAGGCGGTGCCCAACGCGGTGGTCTTCATGCACCCCGAGGACGCCAAGGCGCGCGGCCTGCGCCGCGGTCTGCCGGTGAAGCTGCAGACCCGCCGCGGCGAGCTGCTCACCCGCGTCGAGACGCAGGGCCGCAACAAGCCGCCGAAGGGCGTGGTGTTCATCCCGTTCTTCGACGAGAGCCAGCTGGTCAACAAGCTGACGCTGGACGCCACCTGCCCGCTCTCCAAGGAGACGGACTTCAAGAAGTGCGCCGTGAAGGTGGTGAAGGCGTGAGGTGACGAGGCCCTCCCCCGCTTCCGGCGGGGGAGGGAGGGACCCGCGAAGCGGGAGGGTGGGGGCAGCGGCCTCCCCGACACGCCGCGGGCCCCCCCCCG
>NZ_JBOZRT010000092.1:0-16293 GCF_050789165.1 Azospirillum sp. | reverse complement strand
TCAGCGCCGCCGTCAGCGTCGTCTTGCCGTGGTCAACGTGGCCAATCGTGCCCACGTTCACGTGCGGCTTGGTGCGTTCGAATTTACCCTTTGCCATTGTCTTCTACCTTGTTATGCGTGATTCATGACGGGAGCGCCGGGCATCGCACCCGCGATGCCCGGCCCCCTACTCTTAGTTCTTCTTGACGACCGCGTCGGCGATGTTGGCCGGCGCTTCCGCGTAATGGTCGAATTCCATCGAGAACGTGGCGCGACCCTGCGACATCGAACGCAGCGTGGTGGCGTAGCCGAACATTTCGCCCAGCGGCACCATCGCGTTGATCACCTTGCCGGACGGACTGTCGTCCTGACCCTGCAGGATGCCGCGACGACGGCTCACGTCGCCCATCACGTCGCCCAGATAGTCTTCCGGGGTGACGATCTCGACCTTCATGATCGGCTCCAGCAGGACCGGCTGGGCCTTGCTGAAGGCTTCCTTGAACGCCATCGAGCCGGCGACCTTGAACGCCATTTCGTTGGAGTCGACGTCATGGAAGGAGCCGTCCACGGCCTTGATGGCGATGTCGACGACCGGGAAGCCGGCCAGCGGACCGCTCTTCATGGCTTCTTCGATGCCCTTGCCCGCCGCTGCGACGTATTCCTTCGGCACAACACCGCCCACGATGGCGCTCTCGTACGAGAAGCCCACGCCGCGCTCGACCGGCGACATCTCGATGACGATGTGGCCGTACTGGCCGCGACCGCCCGACTGGCGCACGAACTTGCCTTCCTGCTTGATCGCCTTGCGGATCGTCTCGCGATAGGCCACCTGCGGCTTGCCGACGTTGGCCTCCACGTTGAACTCGCGCTTCATGCGGTCAACGATGATGTCCAGGTGCAGCTCGCCCATGCCCGAGATGATGGTCTGACCCGATTCCTCGTCGGTACGGACGCGGAACGAGGGATCTTCCTGCGCCAGACGGCCCAGCGCCAAACCCATCTTCTCCTGGTCGGACTTGGTCTTCGGTTCCACGGCCATCGAGATGACCGGCTCCGGGAAGCTCATGCGCTCGAGGATGATTGGGGCGTCCTGGGCACACAGGGTGTCACCGGTGGTGACGTCCTTCAGGCCCACGGCAGCCGCGATATCGCCGGCCAGCACTTCCTTGATCTCGTCACGGTTGTTGGAGTGCATCTGCAACAGACGACCGATGCGCTCCTTCTTGCCCTTGACCGAGTTGAAAACCTGATCGCCGGCATTCAGCGTTCCCGAATACACGCGGAAGAAGGTGAGCGAGCCGACGAACGGATCGGTCATGATCTTGAAGGCCAACGCCGAGAAAGGCGCCTTGTCGCTGGAATCGCGGGTCAGCTCCTTGGATTCGTCATCCACGTCGGTGCCCTTCACCGCCGGCACGTCCACCGGCGACGGCAGCAGCTTGACCACGCCGTCCAGCATGGCCTGCACGCCCTTATTCTTGAATGCCGAGCCGCAGAACATCGGCACGATCTCGGTCTTCAGCGTACGGGCACGCAGCGCGGAATAGATCTCGTCCTCGGTCAGCTCCTCGCCACCCAGGTACTTGTCCATCAGCTCTTCATTGGCCTCGGCGGCCGACTCGACCATGAACGCACGAGCCTCCTCCGCCACGGACTGCAGGTCAGCCGGGATGTCGCGGTACTCGAAGGTCATGCCCTGGGTCTTGTCGTCCCACGCGATGGCCTTCATCTTGACCAGGTCGACCACGCCGACAAAACCATCCTCGGCACCGATCGGCACCTGCATCGGCACCGGCGAGGCGCCCAGACGCGACTTCAGCTGGTCACGGACCTTGAAGAAGTTGGCGCCCGTCCGGTCCATCTTGTTGACGAACGCGATGCGCGGAACGTGGTACTTGTTGGCCTGGCGCCACACGGTCTCGGACTGCGGCTGCACGCCGCCCACGGCACACAGGACGAACACCGCGCCGTCGAGTACGCGCAGCGAGCGCTCCACTTCGATGGTGAAGTCGACGTGCCCGGGGGTGTCGATGATGTTGAAGCGGTGCTCCGGCATGGACTTGTCCATACCCTTCCAGAACGCGGTGGTGGCGGCGGACTGGATCGTGATGCCACGCTCCTGCTCCTGCTCCATCCAGTCCATGGTCGCGGCACCGTCGTGCACTTCACCGATCTTGTGGCTCTTGCCGGTGTAGAACAGGATGCGCTCGGACGTGGTGGTCTTGCCGGCGTCGATGTGCGCCATGATGCCGAAGTTGCGGTAACGCTCGATGGGAGTGGTGCGAGCCACGACAGTCTCTCTTTTCTGATGGAGGGCCGGCGGGATGCCGTGGCCTTCCGTGGAGGGCGGATCTTCAGATGGCCGAATGCCGCCTTTCGGCGGCCTTCGGGATCGGGACGCCGGAGCGCGTCCCAGGGGCACCTAGATGGTGCCGAGGGCCCTTGATCGCAAGGGCCCGCAGGCCGTTACCAGCGGTAGTGCGCGAACGCCTTGTTCGCTTCCGCCATGCGGTGGGTCTCTTCACGCTTCTTGATGGCGCCGCCGCGGTTCTCGGAAGCATCCAGCAGTTCGGCGGCCAGCTTGCGCGGCATGGAGTTCTCGCCGCGCTTGCGGGCGGACTCGATCAGCCAGCGCATCGCCAGCGCCATGCGACGCGAGGAACGCACTTCGACCGGCACCTGGTAGGTGGCGCCGCCGACGCGGCGGGACTTCACCTCGACGGCCGGAGAGACGTTGTCCAGCGCCTTCTCGACCAGTTCCAGGGCGTTCGGGTTCTTCTCGCCGATCACGTCCATGGCGCCGTAGACGATCTTCTCGGCGACGGACTTCTTGCCGCTCAGCATCACCATGTTGATGAAGCGGGCGATCGTCTGGCTGCCGTGCTTGGGGTCCGGCAGGATTTCACGTTGGGGGGCAGAGCCTTTGCGCGACATGTTCGTTTATTCCTTAAGCCTTGGGACGCTTGGCGCCGTACTTGGAACGGCCCTGACGGCGCTTGGCGACGCCCGAGGCGTCCAGCGAGCCGCGCACGGTGTGGTAACGCACGCCCGGCAGGTCCTTCACGCGACCGCCGCGCACGAGCACCACGGAGTGCTCCTGCAGGTTGTGGCCTTCGCCGCCGATGTAGCTGATGATCTCTTCCTGGTTGGTCAGGCGCACCTTGGCGACCTTGCGCAGGGCCGAGTTCGGCTTCTTCGGGGTGGTCGTATAGACACGGGTGCACACGCCGCGACGCTGCGGGCAGTTGTCCAGCGCGGGCGACTGGCTCTTGTACGTGGGGGCCTGCCGCGGCTTGCGGACCAGCTGATTGACGGTTGCCATAGTGGATTCTTCGTGTGAAGGCCGGAGCCTTGTTTGACATGAAAACGAAGGCAGGCCGCAAGACGGCCCACCTAGACGGAAAAGTATAGCCGGCCACCCGCCCTACCGTCAACGCGACGGGGGTGGGTGCCTGCCAACTGACTGCGATCCCGCCCTTCCTGGGCCGAAAACGAGGCGCGTCCTGCGCCTCTTTTCGTGGTCTGGGACGGCCCGGGGGCCGTCGGGTGGTACCGATTTAGCTGGCGCTGGACTCCTCGCCCGCCTCGTCCGAGGCCACGGCCGCCGGAGCGACCGGCTCGCTGACGACGCCGGAAAGGGCGTCGACCTCGGCCTCGGTCAGACCGGAGGCATTGCGGCGGCGCTGGTTGTGATACGCCAGACCGGTGCCGGCCGGGATCAGGCGACCGACGATGACGTTCTCCTTCAGGCCGCGCAGGGTATCGCGCGTACCACGGACAGCCGCCTCGGTCAGCACGCGGGTGGTCTCCTGGAAGGAGGCCGCGGAGATGAACGATTCGGTCGCCAGCGACGCCTTGGTGATGCCCAGCAGCACGGGATCGTACTTGGCGGGCAGCTCGTTACGCGCTGCCAGCTTGGCGTTCTCCTCGATCACGCGCTGCTTCTCGACCTGCTCGCCCGCCAGGAACTTGCTGTTGCCGGCATCGGTGATCTCGACCTTGCGCAGCATCTGGCGGGTGATCACCTCGATGTGCTTGTCGTTGATCTTCACGCCCTGCAGGCGGTACACGTCCTGGATTTCCTTCACCAGGTAGGCGGCCAGCGGCTCGACGCCCAGCAGGCGCAGGATGTCCTGCGGGCTCGGCTCGCCGTCCACGATGGTTTCGCCCTTGGCCACGTGCTCGCCTTCGAACACGATGATCTGGCGGAACTTCGGGATCAGCTCCTCGTGCTCGGAACCGTCGGTGTCCTTGATGATCAGGCGCTGCTTGCCCTTGGTGTCCTTGCCGAAGCTGATGATGCCGGAACGCTCGGCCAGGATGGCCGGGTCCTTCGGCTTGCGGGCTTCGAACAGGTCGGCCACGCGCGGCAGACCGCCGGTGATGTCGCGCGTCTTGGACGCTTCCTGCGGCACCTTGGTGACCACGTCGCCCACGCCGACGGGCGCGCCGTCCTGCAGGTTGACGATCGAGCGCGGCGGCAGCAGGTACTGCGCCGGCAGGTCGGTCCCCGGAATGCTCAGGTCCTTGCCGTCCTTGTCCACGATGCGGACGATCGGACGCAGGTCCTTGCCCTGCGAACCGCGACGCTTCGGATCGGTGATCTCGCGCGAGGCCAGACCGGTCAGTTCGTCGGTCTTCTCGATGACGGTGACGCCGTCGACGAAGTCGACGAAGCGCACGAAACCGGCCACTTCCGACACGATCGGGTGGTTGTGCGGATCCCAGTTCGCCACGGCCTGGCCGGCGGTGATCTGGTCGCCGTCCTTGACGTTGATGGTGGCGCCGTAGGGCAGCTTGTAGCGCTCGCGCTCGCGGCCGTGGCCGTCGAGCACCGACAGTTCACCCGAACGCGAGACGGCGACCAGGCTGCCGTTAGCGTGTTCGACGAACTTCAGGTTGTTGAACTTGATCGAGCCGGTGGTCTTGACGGTGATGTTGTCGACCGCCGCCGCACGCGATGCCGCACCACCGATGTGGAACGTACGCATGGTCAGCTGGGTGCCGGGCTCGCCGATCGACTGCGCGGCGATGACGCCGACCGCTTCGCCGATGTTGACGATGTGGCCACGGGCCAGGTCGCGGCCATAGCAGTGGGCGCAGACGCCGAAATCGGACTCGCAGGTGATGGTGGAGCGCACCTTCAGCGCCTGCACGCCGGCGTCTTCCAGCTTCTGCACCCAGGCTTCGTCCAGCAGCGTGTTGCGGGTGACGATCGGATCCTCGTCGTTGCCCGGCAGGAACACGTCCTCGGCCACGATGCGGCCCAGCACGCGGTCACGCAGCGGCTCGACCACGTCGCCGCCTTCCACGATCGGGGTCATCATCAGGCCTTCCGACGTGCCGCAGTCGACCTCGGTGATCACCACGTCCTGCGCCACGTCGACCAGGCGACGGGTCAGGTAACCGGAGTTCGCGGTCTTCAGCGCGGTATCGGCCAGGCCCTTGCGGGCACCGTGCGTGGAGTTGAAGTACTCCTGCACGTTCAGGCCTTCGCGGAAGTTCGCCTTGATGGGCGTCTCGATGATCGAGCCGTCGGGGCGGGCCATCAGGCCGCGCATGCCGGCCAGCTGGCGGATCTGGGCCTGGCTACCACGGGCGCCGGAGTCGGCCATGATGTAGAGCGAGTTCATCGACTTCTCGTTGATGGTCTCGCCCTTGGCGTTCTTCACCTTGTCGGTGCCGATGGTGTCCATCATCGCCTTGGCGATGCGCTCGTTGGTGCGCGACCAGATGTCGACCACCTTGTTGTAGCGCTCGCCGGCGGTGACCAGACCGCTCTGGTACTGTTCCTGGATCTCCAGCACTTCCTGCTCGGCTTCGCCCAGGATGCCCTTCTTCTCGGCCGGGATCAGCATGTCGTCGATGCCGATCGAGACGCCGGCGCGCGTGGCGTACGCGAAGCCGGTGTACATCAGCTTGTCGGCGAACACGACCGTGTCCTTCAGGCCCAGCATGCGGTAGCTGGAGTTGATCAGGCGGCTGATGGCCTTCTTGTTCAGCTCGGTGTTCACCAGGGCGAACGGCAGGCCTTCCGGCAGGATCTCGGCCAGCAGCGCGCGACCGATCGTGGTGTCCACGATGCTGGTCTGCTTGCTGCGGCCACCTTCCTCGTCGATCACGGTGCCGCTGATGCGGACCTTGACCTTGGCGTGCAGCTCGACGGCGCGGTTGTCGTAGGCGCGCTTGACCTCGGCGATGTTTGCGAACGCCATGCCCTCGCCCTTCTTGTTCTCCAGCGCGCGGGTCATGTAGTACAGGCCCAGCACGACGTCCTGCGACGGCACGATGATCGGCTCGCCGTTGGCGGGCGACAGGATGTTGTTGGACGACATCATCAGCGCGCGCGCTTCCAGCTGGGCTTCCAGCGAGAGCGGCACGTGCACGGCCATCTGGTCACCGTCGAAGTCGGCGTTGAACGCCGTACAGACCAGCGGGTGCAGCTGGATGGCCTTGCCTTCGATCAGCACCGGCTCGAACGCCTGGATGCCCAGGCGGTGCAGCGTCGGCGCGCGGTTCAGCAGCACCGGGTGTTCGCGGATGACCTCTTCCAGGATGTCCCAGACGTCGGCTTCTTCGCGCTCGACCAGCTTCTTGGCGGCCTTGATGGTGGTGGCCAGGCCGCGGCGCTGCAGCTTGGCGAACACGAACGGCTTGAACAGCTCCAGCGCCATCTTCTTCGGCAGGCCGCATTCGTGCAGACGCAGGGTCGGGCCGACCACGATGACCGAACGGCCGGAGTAGTCGACGCGCTTGCCCAGCAGGTTCTGGCGGAAGCGGCCCTGCTTGCCCTTGATCATGTCGGCCAGCGACTTCAGCGGGCGCTTGTTGGTGCCGGTGATGGCGCGGCCGCGGCGACCGTTGTCCATCAGGGCGTCCACCGACTCCTGCAGCATGCGCTTCTCGTTGCGCACGATGATGTCGGGCGCGTTGAGCTCCAGCAGGCGGCGCAGGCGGTTGTTGCGGTTGATGACGCGGCGGTACAGGTCGTTCAGGTCGGAGGTCGCGAAGCGGCCGCCATCCAGCGGCACCAGCGGACGCAGGTCCGGCGGCAGCACGGGCAGCACGGTCATGACCATCCATTCAGGACGGTTGCCCGACTCCAGGAACGCCTCGATCAGCTTGATGCGCTTGGTGAGGCGCTTGAGCTTGGTCTCGGAGTTGGTGCTGGCGATTTCCTCGCGCAGGTTCACCATCTCGGCCTGCAGGTCGATGGTGCGCAGCAGGTCGTAGACGGCCTCGGCGCCCATGGCGGCGTCGAAGTCGTCGCCATGTTCCTGGCGCGCCTGCATGAACTGCTCTTCGGTCAGCAGCTGGCGGCGTTCGAGCGAGGTCAGGCCCGGCTCGGTGACGACATAGGCTTCGAAGTACAGCACGCGCTCGATGTCGCGCAGGGTCATGTCCAGCATCAGGCCGATGCGCGACGGCAGCGACTTCAGGAACCAGATGTGCGCGACCGGGCTGGCCAGGTCGATGTGGCCCATGCGCTCACGGCGCACCTTGGCCAGCGTCACTTCCGTGCCGCACTTCTCGCAGACCACGCCGCGGTGCTTCATGCGCTTGTACTTGCCGCACAGGCACTCGTAGTCCTTGATCGGGCCGAAGATGGCCGAGCAGAACAGGCCGTCGCGCTCGGGCTTGAACGTCCGGTAGTTGATGGTTTCCGGCTTCTTGACTTCGCCGAAGGACCACGAACGGATCAGGTCCGGCGAAGCCAGCGCGATCTTGATCGCGTCGAAGTCCAGCGTCTGGCGCTGCTGGTTGAAGAGGTTGAGCAGGTCTTTCATTTTGTTTCTCCGTCAGGAGGAATCTTTGTCGGGGGCGGGATGACGTGTTTCGCAACGCGGGCGCAGGGAAGCGCCCGCGCGTCGCGATCAGTCTTCCAGTTCCATGTTGATGGCGAGCGAGCGGATTTCCTTCACCAGCACGTTGAAGGATTCCGGCATGCCCGCGACCATCTCGTGGGCGCCATCGACGATGTTCTTGTACATCTGGTTGCGGCCCTGCACGTCGTCCGACTTGACCGTCAGCATTTCCTGCAGGGTGTGCGCCGCGCCGTAGGCTTCCAGCGCCCAGACTTCCATTTCACCGAAGCGCTGGCCGCCGAACTGCGCCTTGCCGCCCAGCGGCTGCTGAGTGACGAGCGAGTACGGACCGGTGGAACGCGCGTGCATCTTGTCGTCCACCAGGTGGTTCAGCTTCAGCATGTGCATGTAGCCGACCGTGGTGTGGCGGTCGAACGCCTCGCCGGTGCGGCCGTCGTACAGCTGGGTCTGGCCGCTGATCGGCAGGTCCGCGAGCTCGAGCATGTGCTTGATCTCGGTTTCCGCCGCGCCGTCGAACACCGGGGTGGCCATCGGCACGCCGTCGGTCAGGTTCTTGGCCAGCGCGATCAGTTCGGCATCGCTGAACTGGTCCAGGTCCACGCGGTCCTCGCCCAGCTTCTGGTCGTGGTTGTAGATCTGGGTCAGGAACTTGCGCAGGTCGGCGACCTTGGCCTGGGCTTCCAGCATGTTCTGGATCTTCTTGCCCAGTCCCTTCGCGGCCCAGCCCAGGTGGACTTCCAGCACCTGGCCGATGTTCATACGCGACGGCACGCCCAGCGGGTTCAGCACGATGTCCACCGTCTCGCCGTTGGCCATGTAAGGCATGTCCTCGACCGGCACGATGGTCGACACGACGCCCTTGTTGCCATGACGGCCGGCCATCTTGTCGCCCGGCTGGATACGGCGCTTCACGGCCAGGTACACCTTGACCATCTTCAGCACGCCCGGGGCCAGGTCGTCGCCGGCGGTGATCTTGCCGCGCTTGTCGGCGAAGCGGCGCTCGAACTCCTTCTCGTGCGCCTGGATCTGCATCTGGGCGCGCTCGATGGCGTCGGAGGCGTCATCGTCCTTCATGCGCAGGGTGAACCACTCGGACTTCTTCAGCCCGTCCAGGTACGCGTCGGTGATCGCGTCGCCCTTCTTCAGGCCTGCCGGACCGCCGTTGGCCACCTTGCCGACCAGCTGCGAACGCAGGCGGGCGTAGATGGCGCCTTCCAGGATGCGGAACTGGTCGTCGAAGTCCTTCTTGACGCGCTTGATCTCGTTCTCCTCGATCTGGCGCGCGCGCTTGTCCTTCTCGATGCCGTCGCGGGTGAAGACCTGCACGTCGATGACGGTGCCGTCCATGCCCGGGGGCACGCGCAGCGAGCTGTCCTTCACGTCCGAGGCCTTCTCGCCGAAGATCGCGCGCAGCAGCTTCTCTTCCGGGGTCAGCTGGCTTTCGCCCTTGGGCGTGACCTTGCCGACCATGATGTCGCCGGCGCGCACTTCGGCACCGATGTACACCACGCCGCTCTCGTCCAGGCGGTTCAGCGCCTGCTCGGAGACGTTCGGGATGTCGGCGGAGATCTCTTCCGGCCCCAGCTTGGTGTCGCGCGCGACGCAGGTCAGCTCTTCGATGTGGATCGTGGTGTAGCGATCCTCTTCCACCACGCGCTCGGAGAGCAGGATGGAGTCTTCGAAGTTGTAGCCGTTCCACGGCATGAACGCGATCAGCATGTTCTGGCCCAGCGCCAGCTCGCCGATGTCGGTCGACGGACCGTCGGCCAGCACGTCGCCGCGCGCCACCACGTCGCCCACGTTCACCAGCGGACGCTGGTTGATGCAGGTGTTCTGGTTGGAGCGCGTGTACTTGATCAACGAGTAGATGTCGACGCCGGCATCGGTTTCGCCGGAGATCTCGCTCTCGTTGACCTTCACCACGATGCGGCCGGCGTCGATCTGCTCGACCACGCCGCCACGACGGGCGTTCACGGTCACGCCCGAGTCGCGCGCCACGGCGCGCTCGATGCCGGTACCGACCAGCGGCTTCTGCGCACGCAGCGTCGGCACGGCCTGGCGCTGCATGTTGGCGCCCATCAGTGCGCGGTTGGCGTCGTCGTGCTCCAGGAACGGCACCAGCGCCGCCGCGACCGACACGGTCTGCATCGGCGAGACGTCCATGTAGTGCACTTCGCTCGGCGGCTTCAGCAGCGATTCGCCCTGGTAGCGGCACGGCACGAACTGTTCGGTCAGGCGGCTCTTGGCGTCGTGCAGCGCGTTGGCCTGCGCGATGACGTACTCGTTCTCCTCGATCGCCGACAGGTACTCGATCTCGTCGGTGATCACGCCGTCCACGACCTTGCGGTACGGCGTCTCGAGGAAGCCGTAGCTGTTGGTGCGCGCATACACGGCCAGCGAGTTGATCAGGCCGATGTTCGGGCCTTCCGGCGTCTCGATGGTGCAGACGCGGCCGTAATGGGTCGGGTGCACGTCGCGGACTTCGAAGCCGGCACGCTCGCGGGTCAGGCCGCCCGGGCCGAGGGCCGAGACGCGACGCTTGTGCGTGACTTCCGACAGCGGGTTGTTCTGGTCCATGAACTGGGACAGCTGCGAGGAGCCGAAGAACTCCTTGATCGCGGCCGCCACCGGCTTGGCGTTGATCAGTTCCTGCGGGGTCAGGCCCTCGGACTCGGCCATCGACAGGCGCTCCTTCACGGCGCGCTCGACGCGGACCAGGCCCACGCGGAAGACGTTCTCGGCCATTTCGCCGACCGAACGCACGCGGCGGTTGCCCAGGTGATCGATGTCGTCGACGGTGCCGCGGCCGTTGCGGATCTCGGTCAAGACCTTGATGACGTCCAGGATGTCCGAGGTCTCGCCCAGGCTGGCGACCAGGCGCTTGGCTTCTTCATCGTTGCGCGCGCCGAAGTACTTCTTGTCGTACAGCACGGCTTCGCCGGTGGTTTCCTTGCGGCCCACGCGACGGTTGAACTTCATGCGACCGACGTTCGACAGGTCGTAGCGCTCGAAGGTGAAGAACAGGTTGTGGAACAGGTTCTGCGCGGCGTCCTTGGTCGGCGGTTCGCCGGGACGCATCATGCGGTAGATCTCGACCAACGCTTCCAGCTGGGTCTTGGTCGGGTCGATGCGCAGGGTGTTGGACAGGTACGGGCCGCGGTCCAGGTCGTTGACCCACAGCGTGCCCACGGCATCCACGCCAGCCTTGCGGAACTTGGCCAGCTGGTCGTCGGTGATCTCGTCGTTGGCGGCGGCCAGCAGCTCGCCGGTGTTGGCGTCGATCACGTCGTGCGACAGGATGCGGCCCACCAGGTATTCGTCCGGCACGGCCAGGGCGGCGATGCCCGACTGCTCCAGCTGCTTCACGTGGCGCGCGGTGATGCGCTTGCCGGCTTCGACGATGACCTTGTCGCCGTCGGCCAGGTCGAAGTTCAGCGTCTCGCCGCGCAGGCGCTCGGCGACCAGTTCCAGCTGCACGCCTTCGGGCAGGATGTGGAACGTGTTGACGTCGAAGAACTCGTTGAGCATCTCCTCGTTGGAGTAGCCCAGGGCGCGCAGCAGGATCGAGACCGGCAGCTTGCGGCGGCGGTCGATACGGGTGAACAGCGCATCCTTCGGGTCGAACTCGAAGTCCAGCCACGAGCCGCGGTAGGGAATGATGCGGGCGCTGTACAGCAGCTTGCCCGAGCTGTGCGTCTTGCCGCGGTCGTGGTCGAAGAACACGCCCGGCGAACGGTGCAGCTGCGAGACGATGACGCGCTCGGTGCCGTTGACGATGAAGGTGCCGTTGTCGGTCATGAGCGGAATCTCGCCCAGGTAGACCTCCTGCTCCTTCACGTACTTGATGGCCTTGGTGGACGACTCGCGGTCGTAGATCACCAGGCGCACGGTCACGCGCAGCGGGGCGCCGTAGCTCAGGCCGCGGTTGCGGCACTCGCGCTCGTCGAACACCGGCTCGCCCAGCTTGTAGCCGACGTATTCCAGCGCGGCGTTGCCGCTGTAGCTGGCGATCGGGAAGACCGACTTCAGCGCGGCGTGCAGGCCACGGTCCTCGCGCTTGGCGGGATCGGCATGCTCCTGCAGGAATTCGCGGTAGGAGTCGACCTGGATGGCCAGCAGGAACGGGACTTCGAGGATCGAGCGCTGCTTGCCGAAGTCCTTGCGGATGCGCTTCTTTTCGGTGAACGAATATGTCGTCATGTGACTGTGCCTTTGGCAGCGTGGGGCGCGCGTCCGCGACCGCACGGGGGACATTCTTTCGAACGGGGGAATTTTCAGTTGGAAGTCGCTGGTATTGCCGGCACCAGCACGCCCTCTGCTGCTACTTCCAACTACAAACTCGCATTTACATCGCTACGTCTTGAAACGACCGAAGGCCAGGGGCTTTCGCCCCCGGCCTCGGGTTGTCGCCTGAGTGGACCGGCGACGGATACGGCTTACTTGACTTCGACGCTCGCACCAGCGGCTTCGAGGTCCTTCTTGAACTTCTCGGCATCTTCCTTCGACACGCCTTCCTTCAGGACACCGCCGGCCTCGGTGAGGTCCTTGGCTTCCTTCAGGCCCAGGCCCGTGATGGCGCGGACGGCCTTGATGACGTCGACCTTCTTCGCACCGGCGTCCTTCAGGACGATGGTGAACTCGGTCTGCTCTTCGACCGGGGCGGCGGCAGCGGCCGGGCCGGCAGCGGCGACGACCGGGGCGGCGGCGGAGACGCCGAACTTCTCTTCGATGGCCTTGACCAGCTCCATCACTTCCATCAGGGTCTTGCCGGCGATGGCGTCGACGATCTGTTCGTTGGAAAGGGACATTGTGTTTACCTTTGGAAATTATCTGGGATTAGGGTTCGTAGAACCGTAGAAGACGTCGGATCAGGCTTCGGCCGGGGCTTCGGCGGCGGCTTCCGCCGGCGCTTCGCCACCACCTTGCTTGTCGGCCACGGCCTTGACGGCGCGGGCGAACATCGAGGCCGGTTCGGCCAGCACACGGGCCAGCATGGCCAGGGCCTGGTCGCGGGTCGGCAGCGACGCTAGGACTTCCACATGGCTGGCCGGATACAGCTGGCCACCCACGGAGACGACCTTCGGCTGCAGCTTGTCGTTACCCTTGGCGAATTCCTTGATCAGGCGACCGGCAGCGCCGGGCTCCTCGGTCGAAAACGCATACAGCAGCGGACCGACGAGCTTGTCCTGGACAACCTCGAACTCGGTACCGGCCACGGCACGCACGGCCAGCGTGTTCTTGACAACCTTCAAGTACACGCCGGTCTCGCGGGCCTTCTTGCGCATCGCGGTCATCTGACTGACCGTGGTGCCTGCGTATTCGGCGGCGACCAGGGAGTGCGCCTTGGCGGCGACGTCTGCCAGCTCGGCGACTACTTCTTGCTTCTGGGACAGATTGAGAGCCATACACTCCTCACTTATTGACTCCGCTCGCGACTCCTGCCGCTTGCGGTCCTGGACGGCACCCGTCCGTGGGTACCGGGGACACGGAGGTCCCGTCGGTGGCCTGTCTGACTGGCGACCTTGCGGTCGTGCTCCAGAAAACTTCCAGAAGGCGGCACCATCTGCGCAGGCGCATTCCCGGGGGAATGGATTAAGCGATCCCGCTAGCCACGACGGCGATTCCCTGCCAGCACGAGCTTCCCTGCCCGTCGTCGTTGCGCGCTGACCGCACCTGCGGTCTTTGACGGCTGTCGCTTGCACCGGCATCCCGGCCTGGGCGACTGCCCTCAAAATTTTTGCCGTCGTTCCCGCGAAGGCGGGAACCCAGCGACTTTGCTTTCTTCCAGTTGACTCAGACTTCGAGTCACTGGATCCCCGCCTTCGCGGGGATGACACACCGGCAAAGGCGCTCGCGCGATGCGCGAGCGCGCCGGCGCGTCACTTCAGGGACAGCGAGGACTGGTCGACGGTGACGCCGGGGCCCATGGTCGAGCTGACCGAGATCTTCTGCAGGTACTGGCCCTTCGAGGTGGCCGGCTTGGCCTTCACCAGGTCGATCAGCAGCGCCTGCAGGTTCGACTTCAGCGCTTCGTCGTCGAAGCTGGCCTTGCCGATGGTGCAGTGGATGATGCCGGCCTTGTCGGTGCGGTAGCGCACCTGGCCCGACTTGGCGTTCTTCACCGCCTCGGCCGGGTTCGGCGACACGGTGCCGACCTTCGGGTTCGGCATCAGGCCGCGCGGACCCAGGACCGTACCCAGCTTGCCGACCACGCGCATCGCGTCCGGCGTGGCGATGACCACGTCATAGTTGATGTCGCCGGCCAGCATCTTCTCGGCCAGGTCGTCCATGCCGACGGCTTCGGCGCCAGCGGCGGCGGCTTCGTCGGCCTTGGCGCCGGCCGGGGCGAACACCGCCACGCGGACCGACTTGCCGGTACCGGCCGGCAGCACGGTGGAACCGCGCACCTGCTGGTCGGACTTCTTGGCATCCACGCCCAGGCGCACGGCCACGTCGACGGACTCGACGAACTTGGCCTTGACCGCGGTCTTGACGATCTTCAGGGCCTCGTCGATGGCGTACGCCTTGCCGGGGGTCACGGCGGCCAGGATGGCCTTCTGTCGCTTGTTCTGTGCCATCTCTTAACCCTCTACCGTCAGGCCCATGGAGCGGGCCGAACCCGCGATCGTACGCACCGCCGCGTCCAGGTCGGCCGCGGTCAGGTCGGGTTCCTTCGCCTTGGCGATGTCCTCGAGCTGCTTGCGGGTGACCTTGCCCACCTTCTCGGTGTTCGGGCGCTTGGAGCCGGACGTGATGCCGACGGCCTTCTTCAGCAGGATCGTCGCCGGCGGCGTCTTGGTGATGAAGGTGAACGTACGGTCGGAATAGGCCGTGATGACCACCGGAATCGGCAGGCCCGGCTCCAGCTTCTGCGTGGCGGCGTTGAACGCCTTGCAGAACTCCATGATGTTCAGGCCGCGCTGACCCAGCGCAGGACCGACCGGCGGCGAGGGGTTGGCCTGACCGGCCTTCACCTGCAGCTTGATGTAACCGACAACTTTCTTTGCCATGTGAGTACTCTCCGGGTGCTAGCGCCTGTGAAGGCTCCCCATCGGACCGGGAAAATCACGCGTCCCGGCATCGCGTATCTCGAATGCGCCGACGGCCGCCCGAAGGCGGCCATGGCCCCCGCCGGCTCAGCCGTTCAGGGAGCCGCGCAGTATATCAGGCTTTCGGCAAGGCCGCCTGGGCGCCCCTGCCGACCGGCTCAGGCCTTCTCGACCTGGCCGAACTCCAGCTCCACCGGGGTGGAGCGGCCGAAAATCAGCACCGCCACGCGCAGGCGGCTCTTTTCGTAATTGACTTCCTCGACCACGCCGTTGAAGTCGTTGAACGGGCCGTCGGTGACGCGGACCATCTCGCCCGGCTCGAACAGGACCTTGGGCTTGGGCTTCTCGACGCCTTCCTGGACGCGATCCAGGATGGCCGCCGCTTCTTCGTCGCGGATCGGCAGCGGACGATCGGCGGTACCGCCGATGAAGCCGAGCACCTTGGAGGTGTCCTTCACCAGGTGCCAGCTCTCGTTGTCCATGCGCGGGATGCCACCCTCGTCATGGGTATCGATCTGGACCAGCACATAACCCGGGAAGAACTTGCGCTCGGAACGGCGCTTCTGGCCGGAGCGCATCTCCACGACCTCTTCGGTCGGGACCAGCACATCGCCGAACTTCTCCTGCATGCCATCGCGGACGATGCGGTCGCGCAACGCCTGCGCCACCGACTTCTCGAACCCGGAATAAGCATGGACGACATACCAGCGCTTCACTGAGCGACTCTCCTCAACGGCCAAAATTCAGGAACCACTCGATCAACGCCTGGATGGCGAAGTCGAAACCGGCCAGGATCAGGCTGAGCACGATCACCACGGCGATGACCACCCAGGTCGTCCGGGTGGCTTCCTCGCGCGTCGGCCACACCACCTTGCGCAGCTCGAAACGCGACTCGGCGAGGAATTCGCGGGTATCGCGCCCCTTGCCGGTCTGCAGGAACACCAGCGCACCCAGCACCAGGCCCGCGACCACCGCCAGCGAACGCAGCGGCGTGGCCCACTGCCCGTTGAACCACCACCACGCGACCAGACCACCCACGACCAGCGCGAGCGCCAGGACGTACTTGGCGATGTCGGCCGCGGGCGTGCCGGCTTTGGATTGTTCGACCTTGCTGTTCAAGTCAGTTGTCGCTCTTTAGCTCGAGGGGAGCACGGCAGAGCCGGACTCCGCGGGGAAGGAAGTGGCACGCCAGGAGGGACTCGAACCCCCAACCTGCGGTTTTGGAGACCGCTGCTCTGCCAATTGAGCTACTGGCGTATCGATTTGCTACAACCTTCCCTTAGACGGCGAAGGCGGACCGAGGTTCCGGCCCGCCCTTCGCGCTGTCCGGCGAACCCGTCGCCGGGACCGCCGGGGCCTTACTTGATGATCTTGGCCACCACGCCGGCGCCGACCGTACGGCCGCCCTCGCGGATCGCGAAGCGCAGGCCTTCGTCCAT
>NZ_JBOZRT010000091.1:0-2555 GCF_050789165.1 Azospirillum sp. | reverse complement strand
GGTGTTCCAGGATGCCGGCCTGCTCAACCGCTCGATCAGCGACAACATTCGCCTCGGCCGGGAAGGCGCCTCGGATGAGGACATGCGTCGAGCAGCTGAAGCGGCCGCTGCCGCCGACTTCATCGAGACGCGCGAAGAGCAGTACGACACCCATGTCGGCGAACGCGGCAACAGGCTCTCCGGCGGCGAACGTCAGCGTGTGGCGATTGCCCGCGCCATCCTCAAGGATGCCCCGATCCTCGTGCTAGACGAAGCGACAAGCGCGCTTGACGTCGAAACCGAAAATCGCGTTAAGGCCGCAATCGACAACCTGCGCCAGAACCGCACGACATTCATCATCGCGCACCGTCTTTCCACTGTTCGCGAAGCGGACAAGGTCCTGTTCCTGGACGGTGGCCGTGTCGTCGAAGAAGGCAGCTTCGATGAGCTCAGCCATAGCAACGGCCGGTTCGCGGCGCTGCTGCGCGCGAGCGGCATCCTCACGGACGAAGAAGTTCGCAAGGCACACACGACCGAGGCCGCATAAGACGGATCGCTCAAGGGAAATCGGCATAGGGGGCGATCATATTTGATCGCTCCCCTGCCACACCACCCGGCATGCGGGTCCGCACCGGGCGGTTCGAGGGATTGAGGTTATGCGAGTCTGGGCATTCCGAGTTGGTCGGCCCATCTGATGGTGAGAACGGCGTTGATGAGCTTGCCGCTGTTGCGCCACCAGCGGCGGGCGTTTGCCGCCACCTGTAGGGCCACATCGGGTTTTGCCCCCCGAACCGTCAGTTCCCGGAAGATAGTCCTGCTGTGCTTCCATTGCTTGAGCTGGATAGCCCTCAAACGGTGACGCATCCATTCGTCCAGCCTTTGCCAGACCCGAGATGTTTGCGCCAGCCGGAAGTAGGCTTTCCATCCGCGCACGAAGATACGCAGCCGTTCTGCCACCGCTTTCAGGGATCGACCCGTCACGCGCGGTGTCAGTTCGCGAATGCGCTCCTTGAACGCCTTGATGGCCTTGTCGGCGACCCGTCTCTTGACCACCCGTCCTGGTGCTTTGAAGAAAGCATAGCCGAGGAATTTGCGGCCGAAGACACTGGCAACGGCGCTCTTGGTCTCGTTCACCTTGAGGCGAAGTCGGCCATAAAGCCGCCGCAGCAGAGCCATCACCCGTTCGCCCGCCCGCTGTGACCGCACGTAGACGTTACAGTCGTCGGCATAGCGGCAGAAGGCATGGCCCCGCCGTTCAAGCTCCTTGTCCACCTCATCCAGCAGCAGGTTGGCCAGTAGCGGCGACAGCGGCCCGCCCTGCGGCGTGCCTCTGGTCCGCTTGATGGTCGCATCCCCATCGACGATCTCGGCGTTCAAGTAAGCCCGAACCAGACGGATGACGCCGGGATCGGGGATTTTCTTGCGCAGACGGTCGATCAGGATGTCATGGTCAACCCGGTCGAAGAACTTCTCCAGATCCACGTCCACAACGATCCGCCGTCCGGACTGCACGAACGATTGCGCCGCCAGGACGGCATCGTGCGCACTCCTTCCCGGACGGAAGCCGTAGCTGTGCTGGCTGAAGGTCGGATCAAGGATTGGCTGAAGGACTTGCAGGAGCGCCTGTTGGATCAGGCGGTCCAGCACCGTGGGGATGCCAAGCTCGCGCTCGCCGCCCCCTGGCTTCGGGATCATCACGCGACGCACCGGCTGTGGCCGATACGTCCCCTCCCGCAGGCTGTCGCGGATGGCAGGCCAAGAGATGCGCAGCGTCGCAGCCGTCTGGTCGATATCCAGACCGTCCACGCCCGCCGCGCCTTTGTTGGCCCGCACCTGCTTCCACGCCCGCAGAAGGTTCTCTCGCCGCAGGGCCGCCTCAAGCAGCCCTGCGCCCGTGTCGTTCCCGATCCGCGGCGGGGGCTCGGCTTCGTCGAGACCAGAGCCCGGACGGGCTTCACCCGCTTGCCTCTCCGATCTCCCGGGCTGTCCCGGCATCTGACGCATGGCCTTGCTCATCCTTGGAGGAACTTCACTCTCTCTCGTTCGGCCCTTCGTTCGCGCCTGTGCGCTCCCTACTACGGCCTCGGCTGACTTCTCGCTCCGGCTCGACACCGTCGCCCTTTCAGGCGCAAGACGAGATCTCCCCAGGTAAGAACGCACTCCTTCACTGCACGACCGCCGGATTTACGCCACCGCCCCTTGGTCACAAGAGCTTCGCGGTCGTTTGCCCGCTCGCCCTGGTTGGCACCGCCTCATATCCGGTTCTTGTTCATCGGCCCGCAGTTTCGATCCACGCTTCCTCCCCACGGTCGGTCGCCCTTCCGCAGTTGCGCTTCTCTTCGTTCGCCGTGACCAGCTTACGGTGGGACTTCCACCCACAAGAATGCGCCCATGCTGGGCGCACAAACAAAAGAGCCGCCGGATTGCTCCGACGGCCAGAGCGGCGTCTAAGATTTTCCGTAGGGATTGAACGAAAGCCCGTCGCCTGACCTAGGCGACGGCTTTTTTTGTTGTGCGCCCAGCATGGGCGCATTCTTGTGGGTGGAAGTCCCACCGTAAGCTGGTCACAGCGAGCG
>NZ_JBOZRT010000090.1:0-14672 GCF_050789165.1 Azospirillum sp. | reverse complement strand
TGCGTGCCATCGGTGTTGGCGATCACCGAGATGTTGGTCTTGCCGCCGCTCAACAGGTTCATGCCGTTGAACTTGGCGTTCGAGATGTAGTTCTGGATCTCGGCCTTCAGCGCGGTGAAGTCATTGTTGTACTTCGTGCGCATGTCGGTGTTGAGGTGCCCGTCCGCCAGCTTGGTCAGCGTCTCGCGGGCGCGGGCCAGACCGTCGGACACGTTGGTCGCCGCGTTGCTGAAGACAGCGGTGGCACCCTTGGCCACGTTGAGCTGGCTGTTGACCGCGTCGATCGCGCCCTTGTCGGACCGCAGCGACTGGGCGACCGCGAAGGCCGCGCCGTCGTCCACCGAATCCGCGACCTTGTAGCCGGTCGTGACGCGCTTCTGGACCTTGTTCAGCTGGCCGATCGTGTTGTTGAGGCTCTGCAGAGCGACGATGGCGCTCTGGTTGGTGCTGACCGAGTTGGCCATGATGTGCATCCTTTTTGGTGTGTCCGAGGACCTTTGATCCTCGGCATCAGGATGTCACTTTTGAGATAAATTGTATATATCGAAAGTGGTGCGGCAGGGCATAGCCCGGGCGGATGTCACAGACGGATGCGACGCGACACCGCCGTCAGGACGGTGACCAGTCTTCCGTCCCTTCGCCCTCGTCGCCGGTCCAGCGGCCCGACACCGTGCCGTCCGGCGCCACGCGCAGGTCGTACCGGAACGGCTCCCCGTCGTTGCGGCCCTCGATGACCAGGCGGTTGCCGGTCAGCGCGCCGACGCCGTTGTAGATCACCTCGTCGATGTCCCAGCGCACCCGGTAGCGGTCGCCGTCCGGGCGCAGCGTCACAGTGCCGTCGTAGGTGATGTCGTCGCCGTTGGTCCCCCGCACCCGATACCGCTGGGCGAGGCGCCCGCTCACCGGAGGGGACGGGGCGAGGTCCGGCATCGCCTTGGCCGGGCGCGAGGCGGCGCTGGCGGTCCGCACCGGCGCCGGCGCGCGCACCGGGACACCGTTGACCAGGGCCGGGCCGACCTGGGCGCCTGGCGGCAGCGGCGGCTTCAGCTGCTCGCAGCCCGAGGTGCAGATCCGAGTCGCCACCACCTGCCCGCCGCAGGCCGCGTAGCAGTCGTTGTAGTCGACCTTGCACTGCGCCTCGCTGCTTTGGCAGGAGGAAGAGTTGTCGAAGTACGACAGACTGTACTGCGGCTTCTCACCGCGCCGCAGCGTGCCGAGATAGCGGTTGTAGGAGCGCTCGGCCCGGCGGCGGGCGTCGGCCTTGCACGCGTCCACGGAGTAGCGCGCCTCCCGCACGCACTGGAAGCGGCCGGCCTCGCACTGCTGGATGCAGGCCATGCCGTTGCCGCCCGGCGGCGGGGTGTAGGCGTAGCGCGTCTCGATCATCGGGCCGCAGGCGGTCAGCGCGATGGCGGCCAGCAGGGACAGCAGAAACAGTCGCAGATCACGCACCGGCGGCCTCCCCCCATGGCGCCCCTCAGCCGGAGGCTCCCATGGAGTACCGCATTTGAATTACCGCCGCGTCAAGGCGAATGCGCGCCGCCGGGGCCGGCTCAATACACCTCCGGCACCCAGTTCTGCTTCGACTTCTTCGGCCGCTTGTAGCCGTCGTCGCCCTGCCGCGGCGGCAGCTCCAGCTCGACCGGTGCGATGTCGTTGTAGGGAATTTGCTGCAGCAGGTGATGGATGCAGTTCAGCCGCGCCCGCTTCTTGTTGTCGGCATCGACGATGTACCAGGGCGTCAGCCTCTTGTCGGTGTGCTCCAGCATGACGTCCTTGGCCTTGGAGTACTCGACCCAGTGCTTGCGGGATTCGAGGTCCATCGGGCTCAGCTTCCAGCGCTTGATCGGGTTGCGCATGCGTTCGTGGAAGCGCTTCTCCTGCTCCTCGTCGCTGACCGAGAACCAGTACTTGACGAGGATGATGCCGGAGCGGACCAGCATCTCCTCGAACAGCGGACAGGACCGCAGGAACTCCTGGTATTCCTCGTCGGTGCAGAAGCCCATCACCCGCTCGACGCCGGCGCGGTTGTACCAGCTGCGGTCGAACAGGACGATCTCGCCCTTCGCCGGCAGCTGCGCCGCGTAGCGCTGGAAGTACCACTGCCCGCGCTCCTTCTCGGTCGGGGTGCCGAGCGCCACGATGCGGCAGACGCGGGGGTTGAGGCTCTCGGTGATGCGCTTGATGACGCCGCCCTTGCCGGCCGCATCGCGCCCCTCGAACAGCACGCAGACCTTCAGGCCGTTCACACGCACCCATTCCTGCAGCTTGATCAGCTCGAACTGCAGGCGCGCCAGCTCGTCAACGTACTTGAGCTTCTTGTCCGGCTTCGCCGCCTTGGCCTCGCCGACGTCCTTCCAGCGGGCCTCGATGGCGGCGACCTCCTTGGCGTCGCGCAGCACCTCGCCGCCCATGGCCGGTGCATCGAGCCCGAGGTCCTTCAGCTTCGGAGCCCTCTTTCTCTTCGCGACCGTCTTCGCCTCGTCCATCGCTGCCTTCCCCCGCGATCAGCTTCCCCACCAATCGACGGTAGGGGAAGCCGGCGCGGCAGGCAACGGCGCGCACGGGCACCGCGACGATGTGCCCCGCCCTTATGCCCGGGGCAGCGGCGCCAGGGCGGCCAGCGCGTGCGTCTTGCGCTCGTCGAAGAGGCGGCCCAACTCGTCGGCGCGCTCGTCCGCCAGCGCCTCGCGGGCCTCCTCGAACAGCTCCTCCTCCTCCTCGTCCAAGTGGTGGCGCAGCAGCTCGCCCAGCACCTGCAGCTTGGCGGTCCAGGCGCCGCTGTCGGCCGGCATGGCGTTCAGCTCCTCGGCCAGGCCGTTGATCATGTGGTGCTCGTTCAGGCCCTCCATGGTCTCCGCCCTGGCCTCCTTGTGGCGGGACAGCGCCGCGTAGAACACCGCCTCCTCGACCTTGCCGTGCGCCCACAGCTCGCGCTGGAACTCGTCGAAGGTGGCGCGGCGGCCATCCGCCTCGGGGTCCTCGATGCGCTCCAGCAGGGCGCGCAGGGTGTCGTGGTCGTGCTTGATGCGGTCGAAGATGTCCATGATCGCTCATACCCTCACTTGCCTTCACCCCCGTCAGAATGCGCGGGCGGCGCGGATGTTCCGGATCCGGTCAGCGCCGGCGGCGGTATCCCGGCGGCGAGGTCCAGCTCGGTGCGCAACGGCGGCAGCAGCGCCGCCGCCACCGCCTGCTCGGGGCCGGTCGTCCAGCCCTCCAGCGCGGCGATCAGGCCGGGGTAGTCCTGGCGGACCCGCACGGCGAGCACGGCGGCCAGCGACTCCGCGGGCTGGGCGCGGATCGTTTCCGCCCCCGCCGGCGCCTCCCCGGGCGGCTCCGCGCCCTGCGCGCGGATCAGCCGGTCGAGGCGGCGGCCGAGGTCGGCCTGGGTCAGCGCCACCCGCCCGGCGAAGCGCCCGCCGCCAAGCACGGCGACGCGCCACAGCCCGTCCGCAGTGCGCGCCAGCCGACGCAGCGTCTCCGTCGGCACGGCGGCGGGCGGCGGCAACGGCGGCGGTTCGGCGGGCGGCGGCACCGCCTCGGTCGGCTGGTCGGCGGGCGGCAGGTCGGCCGGGTCCTGCGCCCCGGACTCCGAGCCGGTCCCCAGGGCGGCGAGCGCCAAACCCGCAACGATGAGCGTTCGTATCCGCATGCCGGTACAACCGCCCTCCGGCGCGAAGCTCTCGCGGCGCGCGGCGGAACCCGCCATGACTTTCGGTGAATCCCCTATCGCTATTGGCTAGGCTGCGGCGGCGTGGCGAGCAAGGGTAGCGTCACCACAACCTTTTGCGCGTGGCTGGGAGTTTCGGGAAGCGTGCGGACACTCTGGGCCACCGAGCGGCTGCTGGCGTGGACGATGGCGTTCAGCCTCGTCGTGGGCATCGGGCTCTTCGGCGCGCTGGCCTACCTGGACCGGCTGAACACCCTGGACGAGGCGAAGGAGAACCTGCGCCGCACCGTCGGCCTGATGGAGGGGCACGCCCGCATCGCCATCGAGGCGGAAGGCGTCGTCCTGTCCAACATGGCCGCCCTGCTGGCCGACACCGAACCCGCCGCGCTGCGCGAGTCCGCCCAGGCATGGGACCGGCTGAGCCGCCTGAAGGGCGAGATGCCGGCGATCCAGTCGCTGTGGATCCTCGACGCGCGGGGCGACGTGGCGCTGACCAGCGTGCAGCGCGACCTGCCCCGGATGAACTTCGCCGACCGCGAGTACTTCTCGGTGCACACCGGGCCGACGGACGTCGGCACCTTCATCAGCCCGATGATCTGGGGGCGCGTCACCGGCGGCTTCCTGTTCGCCGTCAGCCGGGCGGTGCGCGCGCCCGACGGCACGCTGCGGGCGGTGGTCGAATCCTCCATCGACGCCACCCATTTCGTCAGCTTCTACGAGAGCCTGAAGCCCGTCTCCGGCGCCTCGTTCGTGCTGTTCCGCGACGATGCCGACGTGGTGCTGCGCTTCCCGCTGCCGGAGCAGGAGGTCCGGCTCAACTCCGCCCGCTCGCCGCTGTTCGCCACGCTGCTGAAGCAGGCGCCGGAAGGCGTCGTGCTGGCCCGCTCGACCCTCGACGGGGTGGAGCGGCTGGGCGCCTACAAGCGCGTGGCGGGCTGGCCGCTGGTGGTGTTCGCCGGCATACCGCTGGACACGGTGTTCGACGGCTGGTGGGCGCGCACCCAGCGCAACGCGCTGCTGATCGGCGGCGTGCTGACGGCGCTGTGCGGCATGATCGGCTTCGGCATCCGCAACGTCCGGCGCGAACGGCAGGCCGAGGCGGCGGCGCAGGCGGCGAACCTGCGCCTCGACCTCGTGCTGAACGCCGCCGGCGCCGGCGTCTTCACCATCGACCTGCGGACCGGCGTCGTCGACTGGGGGCCGGGCATCCGCACCATCTTCGGCTTCCCGGAGGACGAGCCCGCCCGCCTGGAGCGCTGGATGGCCGTGATCGTCCCGGAGGACCGCGACCGCGTGGACGCGATCCGCCGCGCCACGCTGGCGGAGCGCCGCGCGCACGTCACCTTCGAGTACCGCATCGCCCACCCGACGCTTGGGGAGCGCTGGGTGCTGGCCGCCTCCAACGTCCAATACGCCGCCGACGGCACGCCGCTGCGCACGGTGGGCGTCAACTTCGACGTGACCCGCCTGAAGCAGGCGGAGATCCAGGCGGAGCGCGCCCGCGACGAGGCGCTGGCCGCCAAGGACCACGCGCTGCGCGCCAAGGCGGAGGCGGAGCGCGCCAACCTCGCCAAGTCGAAGTTCCTCGCCGCCGCCAGCCACGATCTGCGCCAGCCCGTGCAGTCGCTGGTGCTGCTGCTGGCCTCGGTGGAAAGCCACGCGCGGGAGCGGCCGGCGCTCGCCCGCGCGGTGGCGATGATGGAAGGCGCGCTGGGGGCGCTGAACCGCCTGCTGACCAGCCTGCTGGACGTGTCGCGCCTCGACGCCGGGGTGGTGGCGCCGTCGCCGACGGACCTCTCCGCCGCCGACCTCCTGCGCAAGCTGGACGCCGAGTACCGCCTGCGCGCCGAGCAGCGCGGCCTGCGCCTGCGCACCGCGGTGTGCCCGGCCTGGGTGCGCTCCGACCCGGTGCTGCTGGAGCGGATCCTGCGCAACCTGCTCGAGAACGCGCTGCAGTACACCCGCGAGGGCGGCATCCTGCTGGGCTGCCGGCGGCGTGGCGGCAAGGTGCTGCTGCAGGTCTTCGACACCGGCGCCGGCATCCCCGAGGACCAGCAGGAGACGGTCTTCGAGGAGTTCTTCCAGATGCACAACCCCGGCCGCGACCAGTCAAAGGGGCTGGGGCTGGGGCTGGCCATCGTCAAGCGCATCGCCCGCCTGCTGGGGGCCACGGTGGGGGTGCGCTCGACGCCCGGCCGCGGCTCGTGCTTCACGGTGACGCTCGACGCCGTCGCCGCGCCGACGGAACGCGCCGCCCCGGCCAGGCGCGCCGTGGCACCATCCGGCGGAGCGCTGCTCATCATCGAGGACGACGCCATCGTCCGCGTCGGCCTGCAGATGATGGTGGAGGGTTGGGGCTATCGGGTCGCCGCCGCCGCGTCCGGCGAGGAGGCGCTGGTGCTCGTCGCGGAGCGCGGCGTCGATCCCGACGCGGTGGTCGCCGACTACCGCCTGGGCGAGGGCATGAACGGCGTGCAGGCGGTGCTGGCGGTCCGCCACACGTTCGGTCGGCCGGTGCCGGCGGTGATAGTGACCGGCGACACAGCGCCCGAACGCATCCAGGAGGTGCATTCCAGCGGCATCGGCATTCTGCACAAGCCCTACGGCGCCGAGGAACTGCGCCAGCGCCTCGCCGAGCTGCTCACCGAGCGGACGCGCGCGGCGGTGGGCGGGGGGTAGGGCTCACCCCGCCCCATCCTCCAGCGTCGACAGATCCCCATCCGGCAGACCCAGTTCGCGCGTCTTCAGCAGGCGGCGCAGGATTTTGCCGCTGCGGGTGTGCGGCAGCGACGGCGCCACCGCGATCTCCTTCGGCGCCAGCGCCGGCCCCAGGCGGCGGCGGGCGTGCGCCAGCAGCTCCGCCGCCAGCGCGTCGCTCCACGCGGCACCCGGCTTCAGCGCGACGAAGGCCTTCACCGTCTCGCCCGCCACCGGGTCCGGCTTACCGATGACGCCGGCCTCGGCGACCGCCGAATGCTCCAGCAGCACGCTCTCCACCTCGAATGGCCCGATCCGGTGGCCGGAGGCCTTGATGACGTCGTCGGCCCGCCCGACGAAGCGGAACAGCCCGTCCGCGCCCCGCCGCACCAGGTCGCCGGTGCGGTACCAGCCCTCGGCGAAGCAGGCGGCGGTGCGCTCCGGATCGTCCAGGTAGCCGCGGAACAGCGACGGCCAGGGCGGACGCAGCACCAGCTCCCCCACGCCCTCGGCGTCGGGCCGCCACACCGCCGCCTCGATGCCCGGCAGCGGCGATCCCAGGACGCCGGGCGTGGCGTCGCGGTTGGCCAGCATGATGCTGCCGGTCTCGGTCTGCCACCACGTGTCGTGGAACGGCGGACCGAGCACCCGGCGGCTCCACAGCACCACCTCGGGGTTCAGCGGCTCGCCGACGCTGGCGAGGTGGCGCAGGCTGGACAGGTCGAAGCGGCGCGGCAGGTCGTCGCCGGCGCGCATCAGCAGGCGGATGGCGGTCGGCGTGCTGTACCAGACGGCAACGCGCTGCCGCTCGATCAGGCCGTACCAGCGCGCCGCGTCGAAGTCGCCCTCGTCCAGCACCACCGTCGCCCCGCAGGCGAGCGGTGCCAGCACGCCGTACACCGTCCCGGTCACCCAGCCCGGATCGGCGGTGCACCAGTAGACGTCGCCCGGCCGCAGGTCGAGCGCCAGCCGTGCCGAGGCGACCTGCGCCACGACGGCATCGTGCGCGGTCAGCGCCCCCTTGGGCGCCCCCGTGGTGCCGCTGGTGAAGTGCAGCAGCGCCGGATCGTCCGGCCCGGTCGGCGCAACGGGGGCCTGCGGGTCGGCGGCGTCCAGAAGCGCGGCGAGGTCGTGCGTCCCCTCCGGCGCGTCGCCGCCGGCGATCAGCGCGTGCGGCACGTCCAGCGGCCCCTTGCGCCGCCACAGCGCCGCGGTGGTGACCACCGCCCCCGCCCGCCCCAGCGCGAGGCGCAGCCGGAGCGGTTCCGGCCCGAAGGCGGCGTACAGCGGCGCGGCGACGCAGCCCGCCTTCAAGGTGCCGAGCACCGCGACGACGAGATCCGGCACCCGCGGCAGCAGGGTGAACACCGCCTCGCCCCGCCCCACGCCAAGCCGGCGCAGCGCGTCGGCAAAGCGGCTGCTGCGCTCGGCCAGTTCGGTGTAGGTGAGCGTCCGCTCGGCGCCGTCGCGGCCGATCCAGCGCAGAGCCGGAGCTTCGCCATGGCCGAGCGCGGCGTGCCGGTCCGCCGCCGCCCAGCCCATGTTGAGCCCGGTGGGTCCGGTCAGCTCGGCGCGGATGGCGTCCCAGGGAGAGGCGTCGGTCATTGCCCCCTCACAGCGTCAGCGACACGTGCACCACCCCCGGGTCGTCGACGCTGACCTTCCGCTTGAACCCCAGCGCCTCGCACAGCCGCAGCATGGCACGGTTCTCCATCAGCACCTCGCCGAACACCTCGCGCAGGCCGCGGGAGCGCGCGTGGTCGAGGATGCGGCGCATCAGCACCGGCCCCAGGCCCAGCCCGGCCATGTCGTGCGCCAGCATGATGGCGAACTCGGCGCGCTCCAGGTCGGCGTCGGCGGACAGGTGCACCGCCCCGTGCACCGCCGCCGTTCCCGGCGGCCCGGGATCCGCCACCACCAGCCCCATGTCGCGGTCGTAGTCGATCTGCGACATGCGGGCGGCGGTGGCGTGCGTCAGCTCGGCCTTGGGGGCGAAGAAGCGCAGCCGCACCTCGTCGGCCGTCAGGCGGGCGAACATCGCCTTCAGCGCCGGTTCGTCCTCGGGCAGCACCGGGCGCACCACGAAACTCCGCCCGTCGGGAAGCGGCAGCGTGCGCTCAAGCCCGCTCGGGTACGGCCGGATCGCCAACGGCGTGCGCGCCGATCCGGCGGGCAGCAGATCCACCGAGGCGCCACCCGGACCGAGCGCCAGCCCGGCCACGTCCTCGCGCTCGGCCACCAGCTGCGCCAGCCGCACGAGGTCCGGCGCCGTGGCGTCGTCCACCACCGCGCGCGCCAGCGCCAGGTTGAGCGGCAGCAGCACCACCGCGCCGCCCACCGCCAGCACCGGCCCGAACAGCGGATCGACGCTCATCGACGCGCTCACTCCCGCGCCGACGCCGTAGGCGGCAAGCAGCGCCATCGCCTCCGCCCCCTCCAGCCGCAGCCGCCCGTCGGCACGCGCCACCGCGGCCAGCGAGTCCGCCACCGCGCGGTCGGGCGGCGGACCGGGCGGGATGGAGGGCGGCGTCTCGGTCAGCAGTTCCTGGTTCCGGCGGTGCGCCGCCATGTGCAGGAAGGCGCGCGCGGCGCGGTCGGGGGTGTCGAACACCGGGACGTGGTGGCTGGCAAGGGCCGGGGCCGCACGCTCGGCACCGCGCTCGCCCAGCCAGCTGGTCAGCACCGGCAGACGGACCGCCGGCATGGCCTCGGCCACCGCGCGCGCCACGTCACCGGCCGGCGCCAGGGCGGTCGGCGCGTGCAGCAGCAGCACGGCGTCGGCTGCGCGCTCCGCCTGCGCGGCGCGCAACGCGTCGGCGTAGGCGGCACCGTCCGCCCCCTCGCCGAGGTCGCGCGGCGCCCCGGCCAATCGCCCGCCGCCGGCGAGCAGCGCGTCCGCCGCCAGCCGCGCGATGCCGCGTCCGTTGGCGACGATGGCGAGGCGGTCGCCCCTCACCGGTGCGCCCACGGCCAGCGCCTCCAGCGCGTCGAACAGCTCGTCCAGCGCGTGCACGCGCAGCAGGCCGGCGCGGCGGATGGCGGCGTCGAACACCGCGTCGGGCGTACCATCGCCCAACCGGCCACCGGTGCGCAGCACGATCACTGGCTTGACGCGCGACACCGCGCGCGCCGCCGACAGGAAGCGCCGTGCCCCGCCCGCGTCCTTGGCGGTGACCTCGTCGAGCACCAGCAGCACCGACTGGCACTCGCGCTCCAGCGCCAGATAGTTCAACACCTCGCCGAAGCCGACGTCGGCCATCTCGCCCAGCGCCGCCACGTGCGAGAAGCCGACGTCGCGCCGCAACGCCCAGTCCAGCACCGCGCCGGCCAGGGTGCCCGACTGCGCCACCAGCGCCACCCGCCCGGCCTGCGGCGCGCGGTGGAAGGCGCCGGCGGCGAAGCGGCGCCCCGGCACCGCCACGCCCAGGCTGGCCGGACCGAGCACGCGGATGCCATTGTCCTTGGCGGCACGGCGCACGGCGTCGCGCACCGCGGCGTCGGGGGCGTGGTCGCCGGTCAGCACCGCGGCGCGCACGCCCCGGCGCCCGGCCTCCGCCACCAGGTCCGGCAGGCGCGCCGCCGGGGCGCACAGCACGGCGAGGTCGGGGGCGGAGCCCAGCCCGGCCGGCGCGGCGGCGCGCGCCACGGCGAGGCCAGCGGTGGCCAGATTCCCGGCCACGGTGCGGGCAAGCGGCGCGTCGTCCTCGGCGACCAGGGCCACGCTGCGGGGCCGGAACACCGCCTCCAGTTCGCGCACCGTCATGCGTCCTCCTGCACCGGCTTGCGTTTCGCCGGCGGCTCGGCCAGTTTTGCAGCCATGATACTCCCCGTGGCGCGGCAAGGAAGCGCGACGGACGGACGCGGAGATGAACAGTGGACCAACTCGACGCGGTGATCTTCGAGGCGCTGCTGGCGGTGGCGCCGGAGGCCGATCCGGCGGCACTCGCCCCCGAGCGGCCGTTCCGCGACCAGATCGACATCGATTCAGTGGATTTCCTGAACTTCGTCCTGGGCCTGGAGAAGCGGCTGAACATCAGCGTTCCGGACCTGGAATACCCGCAGCTCTCGACGCTGTCCGGCTGCCGCGCCTTCCTGGCGCGCGCGGCGGAAAGCTGCTAGAAGGCCGGCGTCCCAGCCCAGGAGAGAGTCCCATGCCCGCCGTCAAGATCGCCCCGTCCATCCTGTCCGCCGACTTCGCGAAGCTGGGGGAAGAGGTGCGTGCGGTGGACGCGGCCGGGGCCGACTACATCCACATCGACGTGATGGACGGCCACTTCGTGCCGAACATCACCATCGGCCCGGCGGTGGTGAAGGCGCTGCGCCCGCACTCGGCGAAGCCCTTCGACGTGCACCTGATGATCAGCCCGATCGACCTCTACATCCCGGAGTTCGCCAAGGCCGGCGCCGACATCATCACCGTCCACCCGGAGGCCGGCCCGCACCTGCACCGCACCGTGCAGCTGATCAAGAGCCTGGGCAAGAAGGCCGGCGTGTCGCTCAACCCGGCGACGCCGGTGCAGGTGGTGGACCACATCCTCGAGGACATCGACCTGGTGCTGGTGATGACGGTGAACCCCGGCTTCGGCGGGCAGAGCTTCATCATGAGCCAGCTGCCGAAGATCCGCGAGCTGCGCCGCCGCATCGACGCGCTGGGCAAGCCGATCGACCTGCAGGTGGACGGCGGCATCAACCCGGAGACGGCGCGCATCGCCGTCGAGGCCGGTGCCGACGTCCTGGTCGCCGGCACCGCCACCTTCACCGGCGGTCCGGCGAAGTACGCGGACAACATCCGCGCCGTGCGCGGGTAAAGAAACTTAGCCCCTTACTGCTGCCGCGCCGTCGGCACGCCGGTGCCGGCGAGGCCCTCGGCCATCTGCAGGTGCTGGCGCAGGGTCGGCAGCGTCTGCGCGGCGAAGCTGCGGATGTCCGCCATGTCGGGCGAGGTCGTTCGGGTGGCCTGTTCGAACAGCGCCACCGCCTCGCGGTGCGCCACCACCTGCCCCTGCACGTACTGCTGGTCGAAGGCTTGACCGGACAGTGTGCGCAGGTTCGTCGCCATCGTCGCGTGGCGCGGCTCCATGGCGCCGGCCGGCGCGACGCCGTGGCGGGCGGCCAGCGTCGTCAGCTGCTGCGTCGTCTGCGTGTGGTCGGTCACCATGTGCTGACCGAAGGAGCGCACCGCCTCGCTGTTGCCCTTGCTGGCGGCAAGGCGCCCGGTCTCGATCTCGAACATGTCGCTGGACGCCGCCTGCTCGATGAAGTCCTTGGGCGTCGTGACGGCGCGCACGCCCTCTCCACCCTGGGTGGTAACCCGCCCACCCGTGGCGGACGTGCTGTCGGGCACACCGCGGGCCGGACCGGACGACTGCGCCATGGCCGCGAAGGCCGGCAGTGAGAAGGCGACGACGGCGGCGGTAAAAACCTTTGCGTGCATAGAACCGACTCCTGAAACGCGAAACATGGCCCCGTGAACCGGATCCGCCGCGGACAGGTTCCCCCGGATGAGCCCTCCGGAAGCGACGCTACCGCCACAGAACCAATCCGGCGTTTGCCCGTTATTCCTTTCGGGCGTGCAGACGGGCCCGCATCACAGGGAGAGTCGTATGGAGATCCTTTGGACCATCATCATCGGGTTCCTGGCCGGTATCGTCGCCAAGTTCCTGATGCCCGGCCGTGATCCGGGCGGTTTCATCATCACCACGCTGCTCGGCATCGCCGGCGCGTTCGTCGCCACCTACCTCGGCCAAGCCGTGGGCTGGTACCGGGCCGGCGACGGCGCGGGCTTCATCGGCGCCGTGGTCGGCGCGATCGTCATCCTGGCCATCTACCGCATGGTCGTCGGCCGCAGCCGGACCACGGTGTAGGCCGGCCCCCGAAGACTGAAAGGGGCAAACGAAACCGGGGCGGCCCGCACAGGCCGCCCCGGTTTCTTCGTGCCTGACGGAAAGTCCCTTACGCCGCCGCCACCGGCGTCGGCATGAACACCGCCCGCGCGATGGCCGCCTTCACCGCATCGGCGGTGAAGGGCTTGCGCACCACCTGCCCCAGGTGGCGGGCGTCGCGCTCCAGCAGCTCGTCGTCGAAGGCGGTGACGAAGATGGTGCGCAGCGCCTTCTGCTGGCGCAGCGCCCGCGCCACCGCGATGCCGTTGTCGCCGTCGGCCAGCCGCACGTCGAGCAGCGCCAGCGTCGGCCGCTCCGCCTCGGCGAGTTCCAGCGCCTCGCGCTCGTTGGCCGCGGTGCCGCACACCACGTGGCCCATGTCGGTCACCAGCGTGCCGATCTCCAGCGCCAGGATCGGGTTGTCCTCCACCACCAGCACCCGTTGCGTCAGCGCGTTGCGCACCGCGTTGCGCGCCGTGGTCAGCCGCTGCGCCGCTTCGGCGGGCATGATGTGCAGAACCTGCGCCACCTCGGTCAGCGACAGGTCCTCAAGCGCCACCAGCAGGTAGACGCGGCGCTCGCCCTCGGGCAGCCGGCTCAGCGCCCGCTCGATGGGGTGCGGCGAGGGCACCGGCCGGCCCCCCTCCCCTTCGCCGCCGTCCTCGTCGAACAGCAGGTTGAGCAGCGCGTACAGCGGCACGCGGGAGTCCTGGTCCAGCCCGAAGCGGGACGGCGCCATCATCGCCACCTCGACGCTACGGGTCACCAGATCGTCACCGCGCTCGGTCGCCCCGGTCAGCGCACGGGCGTAACGCCTGAGGTAGGGGAGATGGGATTGCAGTTGGCGTGCATAGACTCGCATGGCCGGATATCTCATCCCGGTAGCGGCGCCCTTATCGGCGCCCCGATGTCAATTTCTTAACTGAGGGTTAACGTATCACGGCGTGCCAGACAGGGCGAACCGAAAAAAAGCCCAAGCGCGCTATCCCATTGGCAGAGACCCGAAGGCGGAGGGTCAGCGCGCCTGTTCGCGCAGCCGGCGGGACCGCCACTCCCACGGCTTCTCCACCCGGCCGGCCCACAGGCCCATCCTCTTGCTTTGGGCGTAGGCCTCCGCCGACTGGTAGGCCTGGGTGCGGCCCCAGAACTGGAACGCCCAGCCGCGCGCCACCATGGCGCCGCCCAGGTCGATGCCGCGCACCCGGCACTCGCCTTGCTTCTGCCGGTTGCGGTCCTCGTCGGCGACGGTGCACTCCACCTCCTGGTCCTTGATCAGGGTGGCCAGCACGTCGCGGGCGATGGTGAAGCAGTCCAGCTCGTGGCCATAGCGGTTCTTGCACTTCTGCCCCGGATCGGGCGCGTCGATGCCCATCAGCCGCACCGTGGTGCCGGCGACGCTCAGCAGGTCGCCCTCCAGCGCCTTGCCCTCGCCCTTGATGGTGGTGTTGGGAACGCCGGAGAACTTGCCGGGCTTCTGCGCGGTGGCGGCCGACACCGGCCCCGCCGGCAGCACGGCCAGGAGAATCGCGATCAGCTCAAAACAGCGTGGGCGGCGCATCGAAGGCGACTATGCAGGATTCGTCGTCGTTGCGCACGCTGTTGACGCGGGTGCTCACCGGGTACGCCTCCAGGTCCGCGTCCGGCGCCGGGCGCAGCAGGTCCTGCACCATCGGCAGCGGCGCCCCCGGGTCGAGCCAGAGGTCCCAGTCCCCCGGCGCCACCACCACCGGCATACGGTCGTGCAACGGACGCAGCACCGCGTTGGCGCCAGTGGTGACGATGGTGGCGCTCTGCATCGGCGTCGGCAGCGGCTGCCCCTTCGGCCCCGGCCAGCTCTCCCACAGTCCGGCCAGCGCCAGAGGCGTCCGGTCGCGGCGGCGGATGGCGTAGGGCTGCTTGCGCTTGCCCTCCGTCTTCCACTCGTAGAAGGCGTCGATGGGGATCAGGCAGCGGCGGTGCCGGAAGGCGGTGCGGAAGGCCGGTTTGTCGGCCAGCGTCTCGGCGCGCGCGTTGATCATGCGGCTGCCAATGGACGGGTCGTCGGCCCAGTGCGGCACGAGGCCCCAGCGCAGCAGCGCCAAGTGGTTGCCGTCCTCTTCGCGTCGGACGGCGGCGATGTCCTGAGTCGGCGCGACGTTCCAACGCGGGGCGAGGTTCGGCGTTTCCGGAAACTGGAACAGCTCCTTCAGCGCCGAGACGGGAGTGGTGAGAACGAAGCGGCCGCACATCCCCCGCATATCGGGTCGGGGTTTCCCTTTGCCAAGCCGCAGCCTATCTTCCGGGGTGCTCCGTTCCCGACGGCTCCTCCCGACGACAGGATCCCCCATGCAGAAGTTCGGCATCGGCCAAGCGGTTCCGCGGACCGAGGACGCGCGCCTCCTCACCGGCGGCGGCCGCTACACCGACGACGTCTCGCTGCC